>NZ_DXLG01000080.1 GCF_019414865.1 Veillonella sp. | reverse complement strand
TACATATAGTGTATAAAGGAGATAGAGTAATGAATACATTACAAGATTTGATTAAGAAATATGCCGCACAATATAAAGAACAAGTTGTAGAATGGCGTAGACATATTCATAGTCATCCAGAATTATCTGGTGAAGAAAAAAATACATCCTTATTTATTCAAAAGGTTCTTGGTGAATTAGGTATTCCTTTTGTAAATGATGTTTCTGATTATGCAGTTATCGGTAAAATCGAAGGGACTCAACCTGGACCAGTCATTGCATTGCGTGCTGATATAGATGCCTTACCCATACATGAAACTACTGGATTGCCATTTGCATCAGAAAATGATGGCGTTATGCATGCTTGTGGTCATGATAGCCACATTGCAATTTTGCTTGGTGCAGCAGCCATTTTACAGTCTATTAAAGACCAATTGCATGGCACCGTAAAGCTCGTATTCCAGCCTTCCGAAGAGGAAGCATTATTCCCAGGTGCACAAGGTATTGTAGATAGCGGCATTCTTGATGATGTAGATGAAATATATGGCCTTCATGTATGGCCACAATTACCGGTTGGTACGGTAGGTCTAAAAAAAGGTAATTTGATGGCTGCATCGGATCACTTCCTCGTCCATATTAAAGGGAAATCGACCCATGGAGCGGAGCCTCATAATGGGGTAGATGCTATCGTAGCAGCCGCAAACTGGATTGTAAACGTAGAATCTATTGTGGCTCGTGAAACGAATCCAATGGAAAATCTAGTATGTACCATCGGTGTTATCAAGGGGGGCGACAGATACAATGTAGGCTGTGGCGATGTATATCTAGAAGGTACTTGTCGTACTTATGAACCAGCAAAACGGGATTATATAGAACGACGTCTTGGTGAAAGTTTACAAGCTCTCGATATGTTATTAAAAACAGAGAGTACCTTAGATTATAAACGTGGTCATGGTGCTACTATCAACAATCCAGACGCCATCGATTATGCCACATCTATTGTAGAGAAATATCTTGGTAAAGAAGCGGTGGTATATCCTGAATTCCCGTCTATGGCTGCAGAGGACTTCTCCGCGTATCTTCATAAAATAAAAGGTGCTTTCCTTTGGTTAGGTACTGGATTTGAAGGTAATCCGGCCTTGCATAATGAGGCTTTCACCATTGACGAAAGCATCCTAGAACCTGGTATAACAATGATGGCTGCCATTGCCGCCGAATTTTTACAAGAAAAGTAGTTAAATAAGTAGTTTGAAATAAGAGGTTATCATGAAGAGTTTACAACATACATCATTTAAAACAATACTTCAATACACACCAGAAGAAATTAAATACTTCTTGGGCTTGGCTGCAAAATTAAAAGCCGATAAAAAAGCAGGCAAAGAAATCAAAACATTAGTAGGTAAAAACTTTGCGTTGATTTTTGAAAAAGACTCTACACGGACACGTTGTGCCTTTGAAGTAGGTGCTGCGGACCAAGGTGCTCATACAACATATCTTGGCCCTACAGGTTCCCAAATGAATAAAAAAGAATCCTTAAAAGATACAGCTCGTGTTCTAGGATCTATGTATGATGCTATCGAGTTTAGAGGTTTTGATCAAGCCGATGTAGATACATTAGCTGATTATTCTGGCGTACCTGTTTGGAATGGTCTTACCGATATGGACCACCCAACACAAACATTAGCGAATTTTTTGACTCTTCAAGAAAATATCGACAAACCGTTAAATGAAATCTCCTATGCTTATGTGGGTCATGGTCAATCTAATATGTGTAATGCCTTAATGAGTGGCGCCGCTAAAATGGGTATGGACTTTAGACTTATCGGACCTAAACAATACTGGCCAGCCGGTCCATTCTATGAAGAATGTTTAAAAGTTGCAAAAGAAACAGGTGCTACCATTACATGTACAGATAACGTAGCTGAAGGTGTTAAAGGCTTAGATGTAATCTATACAGGTGTATGGGTAACTATGGGTGATACATACGATATGTGGGAAGAACGTATCAATACGTTTAAACCATTCCAAGTTAACGCTGAAATGATGGCATTAACAGGTAATCCAAATACCAAATTCTGTCACTGCTTGCCAGCATTCCACAATACGGAAACTCAAGTTGGTAAAGATATCTTTGAACGGTTTGGCATGAATGGTATTGAGGTAACGGAAGAGGTATTTGAAGGTCCAAATTCCTTAGCATTCCAAGAAGCCGAAAATCGTCTCCATACGATTAAGGCCGTTATGGTTGCTACCTTTAGTGACTATCCATTGAAATAATTTCATCTTCCTAGAAGGTGATGAATCGTATAGTTTGTTTCCTATTTATAATCGCTGAAAGTAATAACTGAGAGCTGTATAGATAGGTGTGAGTCACCAATAGGTGAGAATTGAGGTTTACTATGACACCCTATAAAGTATTTATTGTCGGTCATGAAGGCACAACAGGTTTAAGAATTCATGAACGGTTATCCGATAGAAAAGATATAGAGCTATTAGCTACAGCTGATGAGGATCGTAAAAATGTAGAGGCTATTAAAGAGGTAGCTAAAGAGGCAGATATTGTATTCCTCTGCTTGCCTGATGTGGCATCTAAGGAAATTATGGCTGCTATCGGTGAATTACCATGTAAGGTAATTGATACATCGACTGCCTTTAGAACGGCTGCTGATTGGGCTTATGGCTTCCCAGAGCTCGGTGCGGATTATAAAACAGCCATCGCTACTGAAAAACATATTGCTAACCCTGGTTGTCATGCGAGTGGAATGATTGCTTGTATTGCACCTCTTGTAAAAGCTGGTCTTGTACCAACAGATTATCCTTTCACTATCACATCCTTAACAGGCTATAGCGGTGGTGGTAAAAAGATGATTGGTCAATATGAAAGTGAACCAAAGGATTATTTCCTCTATGCACCGCGTCAATATGGTCTTAGTCAACAACATAAACATTTACCAGAGGTTCAACATGTTTGTGGCCTTAGTGAAGCACCTATTTTTATGCCTATCGTTGACGATTATTATTCTGGCATGGAAGTAACGGTAGGCATTCACAGTCGTTTATGTCAAAAGCCAATCAGTATTGATACAGTGCAACAGGCATTAGAAAACTTTTATAAAGGTAGCCCGATTATTACTGTCGTACCATTTACTGAGAACAGGAATACAGGCATGTTAAATGCAAATCAATTGAGCAACACAGATAGCATGAAAATCTATGTGACTGGCAATGATGAACGCATTATGGTTCATGCTATTTTCGATAATTTAGGCAAAGGTGCCTCTGGTGCTGCTGTTCAATGTATGAACATTGCTTTAGGTTTGCCTGAGGATACAGGCCTAGCACTAGGTTAGAGAGGGAACTATGAAGGACGTAACAAATGCAATGCGGGCGCATATCTTAACTGCGGCCGTTCCATATATTAAACAATATACAGATCAATATGTTGTCGTTAAATATGGCGGCAATGCTATGATTGACGAAGAATTAAAGAAATCCGTTATGAAGGATTTAATGCTACTTCAATTGGTAGGGGTAAAAGTTGTACTCGTTCATGGTGGCGGACCAGCTATTAATAGCACACTAGATGCTATGAAAATTGAATCCCGTTTTGCAAATGGCTTGCGTGTCACTGATGAAGCGACAATGGATGTAGTACAAATGGTATTAGCCGGCAAGGTTAATAAAGGCCTTGTAGCAGATTTAACAGACCTTGGTGGTAAGGCTGTTGGTCTCTGTGGTGTGGATGGTAATATGATTCAAGTTCATAAACAAAATGATGAGCTTGGTTATGTAGGTTATATCGATACGATTGATACAAGTATTATCGATGATGTTATCAGTAGAGGTTATATTCCTGTCATTTCTTCCATTGGTATGGGGGCTGATGGCAAGACATATAATATCAATGCTGATACAGTAGCCGCAAAAATTGCCGGTGCCCTTAAGGCGGAAACAATGGTGGCTATGACAAACATTGATGGTGTGCTACGTGATGTACATGATCCTAATTCTTTAATCTCTAAAATTACTATGGCAGAGGCGGATCAATTAAAAGCAGAGGGGATTATCGCTGGCGGTATGATTCCAAAAGTGGATTGCTGCTTAGAGGCCATCAAATCAGGCGCTCAAAAGGTATTTATCATCAATGGTGAGATCCCACATGCCATTCTTATTGAGCTATTGACTGATGAAGGTCTTGGCACCATGTTTGTAAAGTAATATAGTAGGTATAACGATGGTAAGTATTTATTACCATCGTTAACTTTCACATAGATAGACGACGGCGCGACCGTACGTTCGGAGGATGTAATGAGCAATACAATCGATTTTGAACAACAAGATAAAGAATATATAGCCAATACGTATGGCCGGTTTAACGTATGTTTTGAAAAGGGGAAAGGCTCTCTTTTATGGGATGTAAATGGTAAAGAATACATCGATCTTGGATCTGGTATCGGCGTAACAGCCTTTGGTGTCGATGACGATGAATGGACAGAGGCCGTGACAAAACAATCTCATGCGTTGAACCATATCTCTAATTTGTACTATTCTTTGCCACAAATTGAATTGGCAAAACAATTGTGTGCTAAAACAGGTATGAAGAAGGTATTCTTCTCTAACTCTGGTGCAGAGTCCAATGAATGTGCCATCAAAGCAGCTCGTAAATATAGTCATGACAAATACGGTGAAGGGCGCCATGTCATCGTTACATTGGTTAATAGCTTCCATGGTCGTACTATTACTACCTTGTCTGCTACAGGCCAAGATGTATTCCACCAACATTTCTTCCCATTTACAGAAGGTTTTATTCATACACCTGCTAATGATATTGATGCGGCCTTAAAAGCACTTGATAATCCAGCAGTTTGTGCCATCATGATGGAACCTATTCAAGGTGAAGGTGGTGTTATGCCTTTGGATAAAGAGTTCGTACAAGCAGTAACAAAATATGCTCATGAACACGATCAACTCGTGTTAATCGATGAAGTACAAACTGGTAATGGCCGTACTGGTAGTTTATATGCATACCAACAATTTGGCATCGAGCCAGATGTAGTATCTACGGCAAAAGGTTTAGCAGGTGGCCTTCCGATGGGTGCTACATTATTCAATGAAAAGATGCAATATGTGTTAAATGCTGGTGCACATGCAACAACCTTTGGGGGCAATCCAATCTGTGCGGCAGCAGGCAATACTATCATTAATCGTTTAACACCAGAATTATTAGATTCTGTAAAAGCAAAAGGGGACTATGTAAAAACTACCTTAGCAGGCAAACCTGGTATTCTAGGTGTGAGCGGCATGGGCCTTATGCTTGGTATTGAAACTACAGTAGATCCAAAAGCAGTCATTCCGAAATGTCTTGAAAAGGGCGTTGTATGCTTATCTGCAAAAAATAAAGTACGTCTTTTACCAGCTCTTAATATTCCTCAAGACCAATTGGAAAAAGCGATTACCATTGTAGCTGAAGCTATTGCAGAGTTAGCTGCAAAATAATTTTAAGGATAACTTTTATAAATATCATTTAAAATAGTTGCGTCACCGTATAACCATTGAAATAAATCAATGAATATATAGACTTTAGTTCTCATTCGTGATAACCTAGAAGAAACAGTCTATATTGGAGGAGTAAATATGTATACAGAATCCTTACGTAATGAAGTATTGGTTCCTGCTGTAGCAAAAACTTTGGATATTGCTGCTAAAGCAAAACCTACAAAAGAAGAACTTTTCACAACAGCAAAAATTACTGCTGCTGTGGCAGTTGCAACAGCTGTTGTATCCTTAGCGGTACAAGCAGTATTGCGCAACCGATAAGAAACTAAGAAAACGACATGGCACTGCCTGTCGTTTTCTTTTACTTTTACCCTGTTATTCCCCTTGATTATGGGATTTTATAAGGAGGCGATATCATGCATAGTCGCGATTTAATCGAACAATATAAAGGCTACGTTCAAGATTGGCGTAGATATTTCCATAAACATCCTGAGCTCAGTAATGAAGAATTTGAAACAACTAAAACCTTGGCTAAAGAATTAGAATCTATGGGCGTAGAAGTTCACGCCGATACAGAGCGGGGCATCGGCTTAATTGGTATCATCCGAGGTGGTAAACCTGGCAAAGCCATTGCTTTGCGCGCTGATATTGATGCATTGCCTGTTCACGAACATAATACAGTAGACTATAAATCAGAAACTGAAGGCAAAATGCACGCCTGTGGTCACGATGGTCATATGGCTATTTTATTAGGCGCTGCCAAGATGTTAATGTCTATGAAAGATCGCATCGAAGGCGACGTATATTTAGCCTTTCAACCTGCTGAGGAGACAGGAGCGGGTGCACCAGATTTCATCAAATTTGGGGACTGGTATGATAAGGTGGATGCCATCTTTGGCGGTCATGTATGGATTGATTTACCAGCAGGACTCATATCTGTAGAAGAAGGTCCTCGTATGGCTGCAAGTAGCCAGATCACTATTAATGTAAAAGGCAAACAAGGCCATGGTGCACAGCCACATCAAGCAATTGATGCCATTGTAGTAGCTAGTGCTATCGTCATGAACTTGCAAACCGTAGTATCTCGTAATGTGAGTGCCTTAGATTCTCTTGTACTCACTATTGGTAATATTCACTCTGGATCTGAATGGAATGTTATCCCTGGTGAAGCTAAAATGGGGGGAACTATTCGATTCTTTGACCCAAATCAAGAAGAGTACTATGTTGAATCCATACGACGCGTAGTAGAACATACTGCTGAGGCTTATGGAGCAACTGCTACATTAGAATATGTAAAAAAAGTACCGCCTACTATTAATGATCCTGCATCTAGCGAATTGGCAGAACGTGTCATTATTGATACATTAGGTAAAGACAAACTTTCTAAAATGCGTAAAGTAATGCCAGGGGAAGATTTTGCATGGTATTTACAAGATAAACCAGGATGCTTTGCCTTTATTGGCATTCAAAACCCTGAAATCGAGGCTACCTACGATCATCATAATAATAGATTTAATATGGATGATACTGTACTATCTGCCGCATCTGCGGTATATGCTGAATATGCTATTCAGTGGTTACAAGAACATAAATAGTAAGCGTATAAAAGCGCCATATCTTACGGGATATGGTGCTTTTTCATTGTACGCCGAATAGGCATGACTAAACCCCCAGTTAAACTGGGGGTCGATAAAA
>NZ_DXLG01000008.1 GCF_019414865.1 Veillonella sp. | reverse complement strand
TAAATAAATAATGCTGCTCTTAATTAGAATAATGAGACGAATAATTTTTACGCCCCCTGTTGTAGAACCACTACAACCACCAAAAAATGATGAAATAAATAACATCATCTGTGCAGCGGCTGGCCATAAATCATAATCGCTTACAGCAAATCCACTACCAGTTTGAATCGATACATAATTAAAGGAAACATCTCTAAAGATTTGAATTGGATCATTAATATTTGATTGTACTGCCATCGAAATTGATATTATAGCAATTCCAATAAAAATAACTAGCCAATACATACGTGTTTCAAAATCATCAATCAAAACACGAATGCCTCTTTGCAGTGCATTATAATATACTGCAAAATTACCACCAGCAAGTATCATGAAAAATATAAATACAAAACAGATATAGTTGCTTTGTTCATAAATAAATGTACCAGCAGATGTAGGTGCAAAACCACCTGTAGCAATAATGGAAAATGCATAATTTAATGCATCAAAAGGCTCTATACCACCAGCCCACAGCATAACGAAACAAATGGCGGTAAAAGCAACATATAAACGCCAAAGTTTACTGGCCATTGATTGAATACGGGGCATAACAACACCAGGTTTTGGTACCGATGCTTCTGCATTAAACATATGAGCTGCGTCTGCACCTAAGTTCTTTAAGAACGATAAGATAAGGACAATAATCCCCATCCCACCAATCCAGTGCATTAGTCCACGCCATAAAACATATGTCTTAGGTAAATCATCTACACTATTAATAATTGTAGCTCCAGTTGCTGTAATCCCTGATGTAGCTTCAAATAGAGCATCAAATACATTGGTTAATATACCACTGAGAATAAATGGTAAGGAACCTAAGATAATAGTTAATATCCATGTAGCTGATACAACTAAAAACCCATCACGAAGACTAAAACTTTGAGTTTCATGACCATAATAGGATAAAAGTCCACCTAAGCCAAATGAAATACCAGTAGTAACCAAAAACGACCAATATGCAGTTTCAAATACGATACCATATATAAAAGGAATTAATGTAAAAATCCCAAATATATATAATAATCGCCCCACTAAGGACATGACAATTTGAATGCGCATAGTCCCTCCATACTAAGTAAGATATTTAAGTAATTTACTTACAGATTCAGGTAACGCAAATAGAACAATGTGATCTCCATCTAAGATTTCAGTATTACCACGTGGTACGATGGCTTCATCACCACGTAAAATTACACCAACTAACGCCTTCCCTGGTAAACGGATGTCCTTTAATTGTTTACCAGCCACAGGTGATTCACTTGTAATGGCAACCTCTATAGATTCCGCTTTTCCACCTTCAAAGGTCGAAATAGATAAAACACCTTCTCCACTACGCACGAAACGTAAAATTTGACTCGCTGTAAATAAACGTGGCGAGAATACCACATCAATCCCCACTTGTTCCATAAGCATAATGTATTCAGGTCGACCTACGCGCACAACTGTCTTTGGTATGCCCATATGCTTGCCTACAAGAGCAACGAGCAAGTTGAGCTTATCATCATCTGTAACAGCAATTATAACATCACTATCTGCAATTTCTTCTGCTTCTAAAAGGTCAAAGTCTGTAGCATCTCCATTGATAACCATGGACTTATCCACAAGATTAGCAAGTTTTTCACAGCGGTTAAAATCTTTTTCAATGACCTTAACAGAGAATCCAGCTTGTTCTAAAAGAACTGTTAGATTTCTACCTAATAGACCAGCCCCAATGATAACAGCCCGTTTATAAAATGTACTGTGATTATGGAACCAAAGATTTTCCACTTCTTCAACAGACTCTTTTAAGCCTAAGAAGAATACACTGTCATCAACTTGTAGAATACTTTCACCATGGGGAATAATCATTTCACCATAACGTAAAACCCCTACTAGTAAAACACCTTCAGGGAATTTAATTTCTTTTAAAGGTTGACCTATTAATGGAATATCATCTGTAATCTTAAATTCCATAAGGCGTACAGTACCTTGGCCAAAATCTTCTACATCAATAGCTGATGGAGTCTCTAGAATTTGTAAAAGCTCTTGAGCCGTAACCATTTCAGGATTGATAAATAAATCGACCCCTAATTTAGCACGCATCTCATCATCCATATGTTCTGCTACGGTATTATCTCGCACACGAGCAATCGTTGTAGGAACACCTGTAATTTTAGCTACAGAACAAGATAACATATTTACTTCATCAGAATCGGTAACAGCAATAAACATTCCTACATCATCCATACCGATTTCGTTGAGCAATTGTATATCACTGCCATTTCCTTGAACAAGGCTAACATCTAGTGTATTTTCAAGATTTTGTATACGTTCTGGAGAACAATCAATTACATATACATCATGATTATCTTGTATCAAGCGTTGTGCCAAGGAATAGCCAACCTTACCAGCACCTACAATGACAATTTTCATCGCCTTTATTCCTCTTCTTGTGATTCATTACCAACAGGAGGTGTCCATTGACGTCCTGTTTCAGTTAACAATGTCCAACCATCATCTTGAACAATTTTTTTCTCTTTCATCAAATGCCCTAAAGCACGCTTAAAGGCAGCTTTACTGATATTGAATTTATCTTTAATCAACATCGCAGAAGACTCATCGCTATATGGCATCTTGCCTCCACGATTAAGAAGGTACTCCATTATAATGTCTCCATCAGAAATGAGTGCCTTTTCCTTAGTAGGACGCATCGATACATTGACACGACCATCTTCACGTTTAAAGGTAACACGACCTTCAACCATTTCTCCAACCTTTAATTTTCTAGTCATCTCAGAACGATGTAAAAAGGCAATCCATCGTTCAGGAGTGATGAAGAATGCCCCATCACTAGTCAAGTTGTAGATAGCGCCTTTAACAAGTTGTCCTACTTTAGCATCTGTAGCAGCCTTAGATGCGCGACGCATTTCGTCATCAACATCCATAGATACCGCAAAACGACCAGATTTATCTGTATAGAGTCGAACCCAAACTTTTTCGCCCACTTGAGGACGACCACGCATCTCTGCGTGAGGCATGAAGATACCACGCTCAGTACCAACCTCTACGAAACAGCCAAAGTTTGTAGTATTGATTACCTCAACATACCCAATTTGCCCTACCTTCATCGCTGGTAAACGCATAGAAGCAGTCAAACGCCCCTTTGGATCGCGATATAAAAATACCTCTACTTCATCACCAATGGCAACAGGAGATGTTTGTTGATCCTTATGGAGCAAAATATCATCATTTGTATTGCCAGTTTGACCATCTAGAAAAGCCCCTTGATCACTAGTACGCAATACTTTTAATGTGGCAATTGTATTTTCCAACAATTCTGTAGCCATACTATACTCCTTCAAATGGAACTCGAACTGCATCATTCCATAATTCTTCTAAACCGTAGAATTCTCGCAACTCATCACCACCAAAGACATGACAAATAATATCGCCAAAATCAAGTAAAATCCATTCACCTTCGCGATAACCTTCTCTATGATTTACTGTCATGCCCAATTCTGCAGCTTTATCTTCCATTTCATCAGCAATACTCTGAGACTGCTTAATATTATTTGCACTAGCAATTAGGAAGTAATCCCCTAACATAGATACGCCTTCTAAATCGAGAATTTCGATATCTCTGCCTTTTTTATCAAAAGCAGCTTGTGCTAATTGTAATACGATTTGTTTAACTTCTTCTTTATTTTTCATACTATTCCCCTTTTAACGTTTATTAGTACTCTCATCACCCGGTTCTGATGGCTTTGTGATAGTACCGCCATTATGTTCTGATTCAGGTGCAACCTTAGCTGTGCTATTGGTTGGAGCTGTAACAAATTGTGTCATTTCATTGGCTGGTAGATTTCCCATCGTAATGCCTACTAATCGTTGTGCTTCAGTTGGATTTACCTTCCAATATGTCATATCGCCAACTAACTCTTTTTCACCAGGAAGAATATAGAAATGAATCTCTTCCTTATTAATTTTGCTAGCATTATACACAAGCTTAATGGCATCTAATGTAGAAATATTACTATCATAATGATCCCAAATTCTCCAAATATGCCATGCATTTGTTAAGAAGAACGAATTATGCTCTTCTTCTACCCAAAGTTTCAAAAATCTTTCTTGTCGTTGTACACGTGTAAATGTATCGTGTTTTGGATCAGAATACCGTAAATAGGATAAAGCCTTATCACTATCTAATGTTTGATATCCTCGTTGCAAATCAATATCTTTATTTCCCTCTGCATCTACGTGTTCCATAGTCTGTTCTACATAAATTTGTTGATTTCCTAATACATCGTTAGTCTTTTTGAAAGCATTTTGATTAACTACAACATAATATGGTATAGAAATATGGAACATATCTTCAATGACAGCTTTTGTTAGATCGATACCACCTTTTTCATAGATGCTATTGAGCATACTTGCATCTGTCTGATCTCTATTATCAATTTTACTATTACTAGGAATGCCAATAACATCCATTGTTTTTTGATCTAAATTAATGGATAACAAGAATAGACTATCACTTTGACTAGGATTATTATCATCAGTACCGACAACAAGAATGTATAATGGTTTATCTAATCCTTTTTGTTCTACAGATACAGTATTACCATCTTGTTTATTTCCATTATCTACAGCCGTATCAGTTGTCTCAGTAGTACCTGTAACAGCTCTATACACATAAGATACCCCAGTATACAAACCATAGCCTATACCCCCAAGTAGGGCAAGTACTACAATAACAGCTACTATAAATCTAGGCCATTTAACAGATGACTTTTGTTGACGTCTTCTTCTACGACGGCGAGCTCTTGCTCGTTCACGTTCTTCCATATATAAACTCCATTATTTACAAGATTGTAACACATCATTACGACCAAGAATGGTCAACGGATAAATCGATAAATTTTGCTCTATAAGATGAATAATAGTATTATCAAAACCAAGCAATACAGCCTTATCTAAATCTAGTTCTGAAACGTTACGCAACTCATCCACACCGGGAAAATTTCGATTAGGCTCAATATAGTCTGCCAAAAATATCACCTTATCTAGCGTAGACATATGTACCTTTCCAGTCGTATGAACTCGAATGGCTTCTAAAACCTCATCATCAGATATAGAAAACTCTTTTTTTGCTCGAATCATACCAGCTAAACCATGTAAAAGATTGCCATTACTTAATAATTCTTGATCAGCATCATAAGATTCACTTTTCACAAGATTTTGCATATCCTGTAAAGGCAATTCTTTAGCGCAATCATGTAGTAATGCGGCTAATCTAGCCTTTTCCACATCAACGCCATAAAGCTTAGCTAAATGAGTAGCCGATTCCACAACGCCAAGAGTATGCTTAAATCGTTTCTTGCTCAGCCATTGACTTACTCTAAGTTGTATTTCATCAAATGATAACATCCTTTATTCCTTCCCATAAATATGGTGTTCCTCAATATATTCCACCACACATTTTGGCAACATATATCGAACTGTTTTACCAGAGCGTAGACGTTCTCGTAAATACGTAGCAGATAATTTCATCTCAGGAACCTCCATAAGATGTATTTTTTCACGTGCTTTAGGGCCTAAAATTGCTAATGTTTCGTCAATTGCACTTGATCCATCAGGTCTTGTAGCACCAATAAAGTGGACCTCATCTAATAATTCCTCAATAAACTTCCACGTTGGCAATGCACGAATTGTATCAGTACCAGCGATAAAGTAAAATTCAACATTTGGTCCATAAAGGACCTTAAAATGTTGAATAGTATCAACTGTATACGAAGGGCCTTCTCGACGCATCTCCACATCAGAAATCTCAAAATTAGGATTATCTGATACGGCTGCTGCTGTCATAGCATATCGATGACGACTATCTATTACATCATGTTGTTTGTGAGGCGGAACCTTGGCAGGTACAAAAATTACCTTTTCTAGGTTAAAGCTTTCACAAGCCACCTCAGCAATCATTAGATGCCCTAAATGGATAGGATTAAATGTTCCACCTATGATTCCTATACGACGTTTCTCTACCATAATAATGCCACACCCTTAATGACAATGACACAGATAACGATAAACAAGAGCAATGCCTTTCCATAGGATATCCATTCGTATCGACCTTTTGGAGTCTGAATATATCTGTAGTATGCCCTTATTAAGTAATATACGGTCTTCACTTTCGAACTTGGCCTTCTCCAAATACAAAGTATTTATATGATGTTAGTGCTTGTAATCCCATTGGTCCGCGAGCATGAAGCTTTTGGGTACTAATACCAATTTCCGCACCAAAACCAAATTCAAAACCATCAGTAAAACGTGTTGATGCATTGTGATAAACTGTAGAACAATCTACTAAGTTCATAAATACTTTTGCACGCATTGGTTCATCTGTTACTATAGCTTCTGAATGATGTGTAGAATATAAATTCACATGATCGATTGCTTCCTCAAGAGTATCAACAATACGTACATTTAAGTCCATATCGTTATATTCTGTATTGAAAGAATCATCTGTTAAAGGAATTGTATTACCCATATATTGAGCTACAGCATTATCGCCGTGAATTCGTACCCCATATTCTTGTAACGCCACATCAAGACGAGGTAAAAACTCAGCAGCTACAGCTTGATGTACTAATAGAGTCTCCATAGAGTTACATACAGATGGACGCTGTACCTTTGCATTAATAGCAATTTCTAACGCCATATCTAGATTGGCATATTCATCGACAAAGGTATGACATACACCACTCCCCGTTTCAATTACAGGAATACTACTTTCATCAACAACACGGCGAATGAGTCCTGCTCCACCACGTGGAATAACAACATCAATATATTCACGTTGGTGTAATAGTACACCAACCATATCTCGATCTAGAACCTCCACGAGTTGAATCGCATCTGGCGTAATTCCAAGAGTTTCTAGGGTATTGCGCATAATAGACACAATGATTTGGTTGGTATGGAAGGCTTCCTTACCACCGCGTAATATCGTAGCATTTGCAGTTTTTAAACAGAGGACCCCTGCATCAATTGTTACATTTGGACGAGCTTCAAATATAATGCCAATAACACCAAAAGGTACTGCTCTTTTTTCAATAACTAAACCATTAGGACGTGTAATTGTTTCTATAACTAAACCAACTGGACTTTCAATAGCGGCCACTTGACGAACACCTTCTGCCATTTGAGCAATACGATTAGGTGTTAATGTTAATCGATCTATCATAGTTTGAGGTACATTATAATCGCCAGATTTATCTAGATCTAATTGATTAGCGGCCATAATTTCATCGGTTTGTGCTTCTACAGCATCAGCGATTGCCAATAATGCAGAATCTAATGTACCTTGATCAATTTGAGCCAATTCAAAGGATGCCGCTTTAGCTCTTTGACCCATATCTTTACAAATTTCTTCATACTGGTTCATAGGATATCCTCAATGTAATAAAACTAGATTATTACGATGTATTGCTTCATCATAGGTTGTATTAATTCCTAAAATTTGAGCTATATCATTTGTATTATGACCTTTAATGGCCTTCATATCTTCGATGCCATAGTTAATAAGACCTCGACCGATTTCTTTACCATCATGGTAAATAGAGATTGTATCACCAGGCCCAAATGCCCCATCTACATCAATAATACCAGCTGGTAAAATACTAGCACCTTTATCTAATACAGCACGAGCGCAACCATCATCAATAGTGATTGACCCTTTTAATCGTTTACCAAAGGCAAGCCAGTGATGTTTTCCTGATAAGCCAGCATCATGTGCTTCAAAGAGGGTACCAATATTTTCACCCTTACATACGCGTCGCACAGAATCCTCTACTTCACCGGATGTAATTACCATAGGTACACCAGAGTTTGTAGCCATATGAGCTGCTTTTATCTTGGTATACATGCCACCTGTACCCATATTAGATCCAGCTCCACCTGCAATAGCATAGGTTTCATCAGTAATTTCAGAAACGATTTCTATCAATGTTGCATCAGGATGAACTGCTGGATTAGCTGTATATAATCCTTCAATATCGGATAAGATGATAAGCAAATCAGCATCTATAATGCCTGCCACAGTAGCAGATAAAGTATCATTATCACCAATTTTAAATTCCTCAATAGCAACTACATCATTTTCATTGATAATAGGAATAACATTGAGTTGCAATAACGTATGTAGTGTATTGCGCAAGTTTAGATAACTATGGCGGCCTGTACTGTCTTCTTTTGTTAAAAGAATTTGACCTACTGTACGACCATATTCACGAAACATACGCTCATACATATGGATGAGGATACCTTGTCCTACTGCTGCAGCAGCTTGTTTCAAAACAAGGTCTCTAGGTTTTTCTTTAAATCCTAGAGGGGCAAGGCCAGCTCCCGTTGCACCAGAGGAAACAAGGATAACCTCTTTACCTTGATTAGCTAAATCTGATAATTGGCGTACTAATCTTTCTATGCGCTCTAAGTTTAAATGACCATTAGCATAACATAGCGTACTACTGCCTACTTTAACTACTATTCTTTTTGCGTCGATGATAGCACTGCGCATAGATTAACCTCCTAGGCCAACAGGTTATAAAGTTCCCACTATAATAAAATTTAGTAATATGACGATTTACTTAGGTAAAATAATTTTAGGTTCTTTTTTAGCTTTATATAAAACACCATTAAAACCAATGACTTGGACTAATTCAGCACCTAACATATCGGCTAACTCTTGGAAAATCGTCTTATCTTCAGGGCTATTGTTGTGTAATTTCACCTTGATTAATTCACGAGCCATTAAGGCTGCGCGAGCACTATCAATAACACTGTTTTCTAAACCATTTTTACCAATTTGAACTACTGGTGGCATTGTTGCTGCCAAAGAACGTAAATACCGTTTTTGTTTTCCTGTCATTATTACTCCTACTCTTGGAATGTAAAGCGTTGATCGCCAATTACAACTTCATCACCGTCTTTACAACCTTTTTCTTTTAATTTAGCATCTAGCTCCATAAAGCGCCAAATGCGTTGAAATCTACGAAGAGATTGATCATCACTTAAATTTGTCATTGCTACTAAACGTTCAATACGTTTACCTGTAATATAGAATGCAGCATCGTCACCACGAGTGATAACGAATTCTACATCTGGTTTTGCTTCGTATACTACTGTATCATCAGTTGCTTCCGGTTCTGGCTCGTAGTTTTCTACATAGTAGTACGCTCGTTCCATAAGTTCTGGTAAACCTTCGCCACTTAATGCATTGATAAGGAATACTTCGTAGCCTTTATCTTCAAAATATTTTTTTGTATCAGGAATTGTTGTATCATCAAAGACCATATCAATCTTATTGAGTGCAACAATCTGTTTTTTATTGGCTAATTTTTCAGAATATTTACGAAGCTCTTCGTTAATAGCATCAAAATCAATCTTTGGATCGCGTCCTTCCATACCAGATACATCAAGGACGTGAATTAAAATATTAGTACGTTCTACGTGACGCAAGAAGTTATGTCCTAGACCAACACCTTCGCTAGCACCTTCAATAAGGCCAGGAATATCAGCGAGTACAAAACTACGGTCCCCAGAGATTGTTACTACCCCAAGTACAGGTGTCAATGTAGTAAAGTGATAAGCCGCAACCTCTGGTTGAGCTTTAGAAACCTTACGTAAAATACTAGATTTACCTACAGATGGGTACCCTAATAAACCAACGTCAGCTAATACTTTTAGTTCTAGTTGTAACCAGAACTCTTCACCAGGTTCACCTTTTTCTGCAAATGTCGGTGCACGGTTAGCACTTGTTTGGAAACGTGCATTACCACGGCCCCCACGACCACCTTTAGCAATAACAAATGTATCGCCATCGTTAACGAGATCACAGAAAATTTTTCCTGTTTCTTCTTCTTTAATTACGGTGCCCAACGGAACTAGGATAATAAGTGGCTCAGAACCGCGACCATGCTTATTGGAGCTTTCACCATTACCACCAGCAGGCGCCTTAAACTGACGTTTATATCTAAAATCTACAAGAGTATTAATATTCTTGTCCGCTTTAAAAATAACATCTGCCCCTTTACCACCATCGCCACCACTAGGGCCGCCATTTGGCACGTATTTCTCACGGCGGAAACTAGACATGCCGTCCCCACCATCACCGGCCTTAACAAAGACACGCGCTCTATCTATAAACATATTTTAACTCCTACGCATTATTGCTGTAATAACTCTAATGCCTTTTTAATTTGAATATCATCTATTGTACTAGATGGATTTACACCTTTTGGTAGATCAAGTTCTACATCTGGTTTAATACCAATGCCATCAATAACACGGTCATTTGGTGTATGGTATTTAGCTATAGTTACCTTAACGCCTTCATTATCAAGGCTAGGGTAAATAGTTTGAACTGTACCTTTACCATATGTATTAGTACCTAAAATGGTACCTAGTTTACGGTCTTGAATAGCACCAGCTATAATTTCAGATGCACTAGCAGACCCTTTATTAACAAGAACTACTAATGGCATAGCTACTTCTGGGCCATTCGACTTATAAACATCTTTTTTACCAGCTCGATTTTGTACCGTTACTAGTGTACCTGGAGGCATAATATAGTTGGAAATCTTTTCTGTTGTAGATAACAAACCACCAGGATTATCTCGGAGATCTAATACTAGTTCCTTCATACCTTGAGATTGCAATTCTTTAAACTGTGTTTCAAAATCATCAGCTGTATTTTCAGCGAATTGACTGATACGAATGTACCCCACTGTACTTGTAAGCATTTTACTTTTAACAGTTGGTAACACAATGGATTCACGAGTGATATCAAAGTGCAATGTTTCACCATTGCGCTCTATATCAAGGGCTACAACAGTACCTGCCTCACCGCGAATTCGAGAGGATGCATCTTCTACAGTTATATCACTTGTGGATTGACCATTGATAGCAATAATATGGTCTCCAGGTTTAATGCCCGCTTTGAAAGCTGGTTGATCTTCCATAATACTAACTGCATATAAACCTTTATCATCATGCCCAAGAACCATGCCTACACCAGCATAAGTACCAGATGTTTGCATTTTCATGGACTTAAATTCATCAGCATCTAAATAAACACTATGAGGCTCTCCCAAAGAGCCAATCAAACCTTTTAACATACCATCATAAAGGGTAGCTTTAGACATAGGTGTCATAAAGACTTGACTCGCAGCATAGTAGGCTACAAATAGTCTTGGTAACCCCCAGAATGAACCAGATAGATACCAAAACATGAGCCACATAATAACGATGCCAGAGCCTATATATTTCAATAGGCTCCATAACACCGTACGTGTATCAAATTTCATATTATAAATATCCCATAGGATCCACAGGATCCCCACTTATACGAACTTCAAAATGTACGTGTGGCCCAGTGCTATTACCAGTGCTACCAGCATAGGCTATAACTTGACCTTTAGATACATCTTGTCCTTCAGAGACGGCAAGCTCAGAATTATGGCCATAAAGGGTAGACATGCCATTACCATGGTCGATAACTACGGCATAACCATAGCCGCCCATCCAACCAGACCAAACAACAGTACCACCATCAGCAGCATGAACAGGTGTACCTTCATCAACACCAATATCTATACCAGAATGGTAAATCGTTGTCCCCCAAATTGGATGTGTACGATAACCATATGGAGAAGTAATTTCACCACTTACAGGCCAACCCAGTTGACCAGAACCTTGCACCCAAGAGTAACTTGGTGCAGACTGTTGAGCTGCTGCTGCGGCCGCCGCTTCTGCAGCAGCGCGAGCCGCTGCACGTTCCGCTTGACGTGCTTTTAATAGTGCAGTAATTTGAGCGGAAGAAGCATTGAGTTCTTCCACAGCTTGCATTGCAGTGGCACGATCATTTTGTGCTTTTTGAAGAACGACTTCCCGTTCTTTCTTCTTTTGTTCAATTTCAGCTTGTTTAGCTACTGCCGCCTTTTCAAGCTCCACTAATTTAGCTCGAGATTGCTCTAGAGCTTGCTTACGTGCAGCAATTTCAGCACGTTCTTTTTTGATTTCATCGATTAATTTAATGTCAGCATCAATAATGCGTTTTAAAATCTCTAGTCGATTTGCAAAATCACTAAAGTCTTTAGAACCAATAACAACATCTAAATAACTTAGACGACCATTGATATAAATATCACGTACACGCTTATAAAATACGGACTCCCGTCCTTCTAAACGTTTTTGTGCTTCTGCTAGTAACTTTTCATTAACAGTAATATCATTTTCAACGGCTACACGTTGTTGTTGAATAGACTCTAACTGTTGTTGAGCTTGACGCAATTGCTCTTCAATTTGACGCAACTGTTCAGATACACTAACAATGACAGTTTCAGCATCAGCTTTAATAGAGTTTTGTTGATTAACTTGTTGTTGAATTGAATCTAATTGATTCGTTAAATCCTCATCTTCCGCAACAATGTATAGTGGTGTTCCCAGTACTACTATACCTGTTAAAATTGTTGCCACCAGACGGGATTTGATTGTGTTGTATTTCATAAACATTACACCTTCATGTATTGTTTTAAAGAAATTGTACTACCAATAGCACCTACTATAATACCGCCAACTAAAATATAGATAGCCACATCATAGAAGAATGGGAACATTGGTACTAATGGGAAGAATGCTAAAGACTCGGAAACTTCCATAGTAATAAAATGGTAGAATTCACCTACACAAAGAACGGCAATAATAGCTCCAACTAGACCTAATAACATGCCTTCTATCAAGAATGGCCAACGGATAAAGCCATTTGTTGCACCTACATATTTCATAATGGCAATTTCTTTACGACGAGCGAACACAGTCAAACGAATTGTATTAGAAATGATGAATAATGTAGCTGCTGCTAAGAATGCAATTAATACGATACCACCAATTCTGATAACTTGAGTTATACGGAAGAGTTCTTCCACAATATCTTGACCATAATGTGTACTTTCAACACCTTGGAATGTGGTAGCTAATTTAGCTGTAGCCTTAACATCACTAGGATTATCAAAGGTTAATACATAAGAATTTGGCAATGGATTTACATCACCTAGGGCATTTACTAATTGTTGTTGATCACCAAGGCGAGCTTTGAATTCCTTCATAGCTTGCTCTTTATTAACAAACTCCAAATGCTTAAGATTTGGTATAGCTTTAATTTGCTTACCTACCGCCATAATTTGGTCAGTTGTTAAGCCATCTTTTAAGTAAATGCTCAATTGAACTTGGTTTTCTAAGCTAGATGCCATGTTATTCAAATTGATAACACCGCAAAGGAATACACCCAGCATAAATAGAGATAAAGCCACTGTAGAAATAGATGCTAACGTCATAAGACCGTTACGCTTCATAGATTTGAGGGCTTCTTTAAAAAAGTATTTCAATGTTCTAGGCTTCATTAATTTCAGCACCTCTCATATTATCACTTTGAACGCGACCATCTTTAAGACGAATAACACGTTTATTTAAATACGAAACAAGATCCATATTATGGGTAACCATAATAACAGTTGTACCAAAATTATTGATATGCTTAAACAAATCTACAATACCTTTACTTGTATCAGGATCTAGATTACCAGTCGGTTCATCAGCAATGAGCACAGAAGGTCGATTTACAATGGCGCGGGCAATAGCAACACGTTGTTGTTCACCACCAGATAGATCCTCTGGTAAATCATTTGCCTTGTCAGTTAACCCAACAAGCTCTAGTACATGACTTACCTTTTCTTTAATTACCTTTGGTTTCTCTTCAATTACTTCAAGTGCAAAAGCAATATTCTCTGATACCGTTTTATTCGGTAATAACCGGAAATCTTGGAATACAACACCAAGTTTTCTACGTAATTTTGGAATTTTACTACGCTTCATACGCGTAACATCAAAATCATCAACTATAACAGTACCAGCATCAGGTACTACTTCATGAGTTAATAATTTAAATAGAGTTGATTTCCCTGCACCGCTGTGACCACAAATGAGGACAAATTCTCCGTCATTTATAGTTAAACACACATCGTCTAATGCAACAGAACCATTATCATAGACTTTACTAACATTCTTAAATTCAATCATGGGATCCCCTTTGATTATTTACGAGTGATTACACGTTTTACTGCTTCTACTATGTCTTTTGCTGTTAAGCCATATTTAGCCATTAATTCTTTTGGTGTACCACTCTCCCCAAATGTATCTCGAACACCAACGAATTCCATAGGTACTGGCTTATTAGCAACAACAACTTCAGACACAGCAGAACCTAGGCCACCAATGATATTATGTTCTTCAGCTGTAACAATAGCACCTGTTTCAGTAGCTGCCTTTACGATTGCATCTGCATCAATTGGTTTGATAGATGCCATATTAATAACGCGTGCAGATACATTAGATTCAGCTAAGTTTTTTGCCGCCTCAACAGCAGGACCAACCAAGGCACCACAAGCGATAATTGTTACATCAGAACCTTCAACTAAAGTAGTAGATTTGCCAGGTACGAAAGTATAACCTTCAGCTGTAACATCATCTACACCAGCACGGCCTAAACGAACATATACTGGACCTTCATAAGATGCAGCCCATTCAACTACTGCTTCTGTTTCACGTTCATCTGCAGGTACTACTACAGTCATATTAGGTAGGGTACGCATACAAGAGATATCTTCCAAGCTTTGATGTGTAGCGCCATCTTCACCTACGGTAATACCAGCATGTGTAGCACATACTTTTACATTTAATTTTGGATAACATACAGCATTGCGAATTTGTTCAAACGCACGACCGGTTGCAAACATTGCAAAGGAAGAAACAAATGGGGTTTTACCAGCTGCTGCAAGACCAGCACCAACAGAAATCAAGTTTTGTTCTGCAATACCTACATTAAAGAATCGCTCAGGGCAGACATTTTTAAATGTATCAGTTTTAGTGGATTTAGATAAATCTGCATCTAATACGATAATATTTGTATTTTCTTTACCAATGCGAGCTAGCGCATTACCATATGCTTCACGTGTTGCTTTACCCATTATTGTACCCCCATAATTTCATTAACAAAGGCTATACCTTGCTCAGCGCTTGGTGCTTTGCCATGCCAACCTGCTTGGCCTTCCATTTCTTCAACGCCCTTACCTTTTACAGTATGCATTACAATGCAAGTTGGGCCTTCTGTGAAAGCTTTAGCTGCTTCAATAGCATTATGAAGTTCATCAAGATCATGACCATTTACTTCAATAACATTCCAGTTAAAAGCTTTAAATTTCTCAGGAATAGGCAATGGAGAAAGAACTTTAGTAATATCCCCATCAATTTGAAGACCATTAAAGTCGACAAAAGCAGTTAAGTTATTGAGTTTGTAATGGCCAGCAAACATAGCTGCTTCCCATACTTGACCTTCTTCAAGTTCACCATCACCAAGAATGGAATAAACATGGTAATCTGCATTGTCGATTTTACCAGCCAATGCCATGCCACATGCTGCAGAGATACCTTGACCCAAGGAACCTGTGGACATATCAACACCTGGAGTATGTTTCATATCAGGATGACCTTGTAACATATGGTCAATTTTACGTAAATTCAAAAGTTCATCTTTAGAAAAGTAACCTTTTTCAGCCAATGTAGCATATAATGCAGGCGCTGCATGACCTTTAGAAAGGACAAAACGATCTCTATTAGGAGCTTTTGGATTTGCTGGATCTACATTCATTTCTACATAGTACAACAAGGCCATCACATCGGCGATGGATAGAGAACCACCTGGGTGACCAGATTTCGCTGCCGTTACAGACTGAACAATACTCACGCGAATAGCTTTTGCCTTCTCTTGAACTAGTTGTTTAACATCTTGTGTTAATGTAGCCATAGAGACCTCACTTTCTGGATTAGATCCAATATATTAATAATTTTTAAGTAATGAAATAGCGATTTCTGCATTGCGTTGAGAGTTAACACGCAATGCTTCAATACGATCATAAGATGCTTGGTACTCTTCTCTTGAATTTAAGAGCTTATGACATCTCTGATATAAAGCCTCTTCTCTAAGATGGGTCATTGTACCGATTGGTTCTTGACCAATCATATGTAAGAAACTAGTGATTTTAGGATCGTAGGAAATGCCAATTACAGGTTTCTTCATTAAAGAACTAAATACTAATGCATGAAGACGTATGCCAATCATAAGGTCTACATTCCCCGACAAGGATACTTGTTCCTCTGTAGAGAATGGTCCTTCAAGAACAATAGCTCCTTTTGGCATATAACTAGCAATAATTTTAGCTTCTTTTGTATCCTCTGGATGAGACATAGGTATAAATATAATCTCTACATTATCCTGTTCTTGCAGTCGACTTAAGACATTGGCTAGTGATTCACGGTATTCTGTATCATCTTTCCAACTACGAACAGCTACTCCGATTCGTTTTGGAGCTTCTGTGGATATAGGTAGCTTTGATGTATAGCCGTCTAGAATGCGTTTTCCAATATTCAAATCAGCTGGTTGCATGGCTAATACAGCATCAGCCGTAACCTCAACATCTTCAATTCCTAAGGAATCTAATTCAGATTTAGAAATAGAATCACGAACCGTTATAGTATCAACAAAACGCAAAACAAAGCTAACAGCTTTCCTTGTAGAAGGGCGATTTAAAGGTCCAATACCTTGTGAGTATAGCATCACCTTTTTACCCATCATTTTTGCTAAAGCCATAATACTTAAGTAGTAATATGTATTGCGAATACTAGTAGCATCTTGTAACAGGCTGCCTCCACCACTGATAACTAAATCAGAATTTGAAATAGCCTTTAGAATACCGAATGCAGAAAAGGTTCCCACCGCATGAATATTGTGCTTTTTGCTCGTCTCTGTAGGATTACCAGAAATAACCGTAATATGCGCATCTGCTTCCTCTTTACGAATGGCATCGATAATAGCACAAAGCATTGCTTCATCACCAGCATTACCAAAACCATAGTAGCCAGAGATAACAATATTACTCATGGTCAACCTCCCGAGCTTGGAACCATTGTGTTACATACATCATGAAACGAACAGCAATGATAAGAAGCAAACCTAAGAGCGCACCAATTAACAAACCATCATATCCACGCATAATAGACATGAATACAGGAGTTCTAATATGACAGAAAGTTTCAACCATAGACGCTATGCCAATAACACCAGCAATAGTTAATAAGAAATGGATCACTGTAGGCCATTTGCGTAGGAATGCAAATGTAGCTAACATTAATGCAGGGTGACCAATAATGAACTCTTTTTCTCTAGGTCTTGCATACATTGTATTTTCAAGAAAACGACGAAGCATGAGTTCAACTCCTGGTACAGGAACACCTGCTGTATGACCACTTCGGCCAACAAATACCCATGCTACGCCACCAAGAGCAGCCATTACAAAAAATACGTAGAACTTAACATCCATTGTTAAAAATTCAACTATAAATTTCTTTGCTTCTTCTTTAGAGTTAATCATACGACCTTTCCACAATGGGAAACGTTGTAAATAAGCGATAATCACCAATACAACTGGAAGTACAAATGTTAATTTAACACCTCTAAAGATAGCAAATTCCATAAAGAATTTCGTATTTCCTAGCAAAGATGCAATATACATACCGCCAATAGCTGCAAAGAGTGCAGCAATTACGAGATAAAGAACTGCTAATACGGTAGATTTAATAGCACTTAATGGACGAGCACCATCATAACGACGCCATTCTTCCATCAAACGGATCATAGCACCTACAGGAGCCATAATAGCACTAGATAAGGCCCAAATTTGAGTAATCAGTGTGCCACTTGTAATGATGAATAATACTACAGATACAAGAGATATTCCAAAGAATGCGACCAATTGTGTATGTTTACGCATTGGAAGTAACATTTGACCAACGTAAACAAACAGTGCAATAGCACCTATCATAGTAATAACAACTAACAATGGATTAGGTGTATATGGTGGATAAATATCAGCAGGACCAAATTCATAACCTTTTGTAGATAATTTTTCAGTAGTCATACCAATATAGTTAATGGTAGTTTGTAATACTGTTTCATTATTTACACCAGTTTCATACATAGGGAATAAATTGAAACGAATATTTCGTTCAATATCACTAATATAGAAACGTTGTGCTGCTTCTTCAGGAGTAATTTTCTTTAATTCGTCCTTAGCAATTGTATATACACGACCAACGCTATAATTCTCTTTAGCAGCCATTTCTAAGAAACCTTGTTGTGGCTCATATTGAAGTTGGTTAACAGCTTCGATACCAACTAAAGGAATGTGATTTTTATGTAATAATTCTAAGGTTTCATCAGTTAAGTTAGGCGCACCAAGAGCTTCTTTGCCAGCAAAAATCATACCAGTAACATGTGGAATTCCTTCAAGGCGTTTAAATAGATATTGAAGATCTTCAGACGTTACATTTCTGTAATTTGTAGGTCGAACAATAACATTAAATCCACGATTAGCAACTTCTTGAGCTTGAAGCTTGGAAATACCAAGATTCATTTTTAGATAGCTATCTGCAGTAGCACCATATAACTCAAGAACCGGACCAATACTTGTATTGAGCTCTTTTACTTTATCTTTACCAATACGATGATATAAATCTTCCCGAATTTCTTTATAATAGCCTTCTTTACCAGAAATCAAAGCTACATAAGTTGCACCATGTTTCACGGATGCTCCATTAACACGGACAGAATCCATTTCTTCGGAAGATAATACCTTAACTTGACCTGCATCTTTAGCTTTTTCTAAGGTGCGATCATAAATAGCAAATGCTGTTACACCTGCATTGCGAAGCGCATCAAAGGCCTCTTGTTGACTACGTTTTTCAAAAGCATTAGCCCGTAAAACAGCATCATAATCTACGATATTTTCTATATGGTTTTGAGATTTTTCTATCTGATGGCGTTCAAATACTAAGTATAAAGAGGATATAAGGCCTACAAAAATACATAATATAAGAATCCAAGAGTACTTACTTTTCTGGGTGTTCCGATGATTCACGATAAATCCTTTCTAGTTGAGCACTGGTTTAACTTTAATGTGAATTTCACCATTATCGATAGTTAAGCTTTCTGCTTTTACAGGAATAGGGAAGTTATTGAAGTTATAGATTTCAGTAGCTTCTAGTACATTAGATGTTAAACCTGGGATAGTAGCACCATTAATGGTGAATTTCTTAGGTGCAAATAATAAAGTATTATCCTTTAATTCTAAATTGCCATCTAATTTAACAGCGCCTTTAAATACCATACCTACATTCATCTTGCCAGTTAAACTAATATTATCTTTACTAATATTTACTTGTACATCTTGAATTTCACTGCCTGCTTGAGTGCTTAAAAATGTTGCTAAATCTTCATTAGTAACTATACCGTCAATACTTGAGTTTCCTACTCTAACAACATCTATTTCTTGGCTAGCCAATAATGAAATTGGATTCACTAGAATTTGTGTTGCATCATATTTGAAGTTTGCAAAATTTAATTTACCAAGTTTTACATCATCTAAAGAACCGTACACATGATCAGCTTCACCATAAAGTAATTTGAATCCTGGTTGAGACTCAACATTTACAGTTTGAGCAGATGGTTTTAGGGAATCATTTAATTGTTTTTCAATACGAGAACTAATATAAGAAGGTAATAAAAATTGTGTTGCTGCTGCCAAGGCAATAATCAGCACTAGTAGGAATAGTAAAAACTTTTTCATAAGAACTCCTAAATTGTTAAATTTGCTTCTTTTTTCAAGAAGCCTTCCATAAATTGATCTAAATTACCATCCATAACGGATTGTACATTCCCTGTTTCAACCCCTGTACGATGATCCTTAACGAGATTATATGGGTGGAATACGTAGGAGCGAATTTGACTGCCCCATTCAATGGCTTGGTATGTACCACCTATTTGCTCTTTAAGTTCTGCTTGTTTTTCTAATTCTAATTCAAATAATTTTGCTCGTAATAAACGTAATGCTTGTTCCCTATTTTGCATTTGGGAACGCTGTGATTGACATTGAACTACAATACCAGTGGGTCTATGCGTCATACGTACAGCCGAATCTGTTTTATTAATATGCTGACCACCAGCACCACTAGCTCGATATGTATCTACTTGTACATCCTTCATGTCTATATTAATTTCTACTGTATCATCAATTTCTGGCATTACATCAACAGCAGCAAAGGATGTATGACGACGTGCCGCAGCATCAAATGGTGAGATACGAACAAGACGATGTACGCCTTTTTCAGATTTCAAATAGCCAAAAGCATTTTCACCTTTAATTAAAAATGTAGCAGATTTAGTGCCCGCCTCATCACCGGGCTGTTCGTCCATCAATTCAATAGAAAATCCTGCTTTTTCAGCCCAACGTAAGTACATGCGAATGAGCATAGAACACCAATCTTGTGCTTCTGTACCACCTGCACCAGCATGGAATGTTAAGATCGCATTATTAGTATCATACTCACCACTAAGCAATAAAAGAACCTCTTGTTTTTCTACAGTTTCTTCTATTTGTTGAACATAATCCTTAATCTCTCCTTCTAGAGAACGATCATCTTCCTCTATAGCCATCTCTAGCATTACATTAGCATCTTCGATGTCACTAACAAGTTGTTTATAGCTTTCTACAGCATTCTTTAATTGTGTAGCCTCTTGAGAAATCTCACGAGCCTTATCAGGATCGTCCCAAAATGTAGGGTCACTCATTTGTACATCTAGTGTAAAGATTCGATCCTCTTTCTGAGCGATGTTAAAGTGAATCCCTCATTCCATAAATACGTTCTTCAAGATTAGAAATAATCGGTTTTAAATCTTCTAACAATTTATGTTCACCACCTTTTACTTATTAGCTTATTACATCGATAAATTATCACCTTAATAAAATAGAAAAATGGCCGTTGCCCAGAAGGAAATCCCATTGAGCAACGTGCCATTCACAAATCTTAATCTATGTTTTGTGGCTCCAACACATCTTCATGATGGGGTTGTGCACCTTCTAAGTGGTCGACTGGTTCTTCAATTTCTTGAATCAATTGTGCACGAATTTTGTATAACGCCATGATTGTTTCATCTTGAATTGCAGCAATCATGTTTTGGAACATATCAAAAGCTTCAAATTTATATTCCACCAATGGATTTTTTTGTCCATATGCACGAAGGCCAATACCTTCACGCAACATATCCATATTATCCAAATGTTCCATCCATTTGTTATCAACAACGCGCAACATAATAGCCTTTTCAAGTTGGCCAAACATAGCATCACCAAGCATATCAACGCGATCTTGATACTCAGCATGAGCAATTTCAAGCAATCGTTCTAACAATTCTTGACGGCTATACTCTTCCATATCTTGAGAGGACATAATCTCTTCTGTTAAGAAATATTGACTTAAATGCTTATAAAGACCTTCATAATCCCATTCTTCTGGATATAATTTTTCATCTGCATAAGCATCTACAGATTCAGTAACAAGTTTATCAATCATTTCATTGATTGTGTCACGTAAGGATTCGTTACGTAAAATACGACGACGTTGTTCGTATAATACTTCACGTTGTTGATTCATAACATCATCATACTCAAGGACATATTTACGAATATTATAGTTATGATCTTCTACTTTCTTTTGAGCACGTTCAATAGATTTAGTAATCAAAGAATGCTCAATAGGCTCATCTTCTTCCATGCCTAGTTTATCCATGATACCTGTAATATTATCAGCACCAAAGATACGCATTAAATCATCTTCTAAGGATAAGAAGAATTGAGAGGAACCTGGGTCACCTTGACGACCAGCACGACCACGCAACTGATTATCGATACGGCGACTTTCATGACGTTCAGTACCTAAGATAGCCAAACCGCCTAATTCAGGGACACCTTCACCAAGTGTGATATCAGTACCACGACCAGCCATGTTTGTAGCGATTGTCACCATACCCATTTGACCAGCATCTGCTACAATTTCCGCTTCTTTTTCATGATGTTTAGCATTCAATACTTTATGTGGTACCCCTGAACGTAATAACATATCTGAAAGTTCTTCAGATTGTGTAATAGATGTAGTACCAATCAAAATTGGTTGACCAGTTTGATGGCGTTCTACAGCATTACGTACTACGGCACGATATTTAGCTGCCTTTGTTTTAAAGATTTGATCAGGCAAATCTATACGAGCCAATGGTTTGTTTGGAGGAATAGGTAATACTTCCAAACCGTAAATATCGATAAACTCTTTTTCCTCTGTTTTGGCTGTACCAGTCATACCAGCAAGCTTTTTATACATTCGGAAATAGTTTTGGAATGTAACAGAAGCTAATGTTTGGCTTTCACGTTCAACCTTCAAGCCTTCTTTAGCTTCGATTGCTTGGTGTAAACCATCGGAATAACGACGACCAAACATCAAACGACCTGTGAATTCATCGACGATAACAACTTCACCATCTTTAACTACATAGTCAGTATCGCGATGCATCATAGCATATGCACGAAGAGATGCACCAAGTAGATGATTTAACTCAATATTTTCTGAATCATACAAGTTTTCAACACCAAGCATTTTTTCGACTTTAGCAATACCAGAATCTGTAGGTGCAATGGTTTTTTGTTTTTCATCAATTGTATAATCTTCATCTTTCACAAGATGAGGAACAATTTTAGCTAACTTATAGTAATTATCTGTGGAACGTTGACCAGGACCAGAAATAATTAATGGAGTTCTCGCTTCATCGATAAGGATGGAGTCAACTTCATCGACAATTGCATAATTCAATGGACGTTGTACCATTTGTGATACATCAGATACCATGTTATCGCGCAAATAGTCAAAACCAAACTCATTATTTGTACCATATGTAATGTCGCATGCATATGCTTCTTTACGTTGGTTAAAATCGAGATTAGCTACAATAAGACCTGTAGAAAGGCCTAAGAAGTTATATAAACGCCCCATTTGTTCGCTATCGCGAGTCGCCAAATAATCATTTACTGTAACAACATGCACCCCATTGCCTGTCAAAGCATTTAGATAAACTGGTAATGTAGCAACTAATGTTTTACCTTCACCAGTACGCATTTCTGCAATATTACCTCTATGAAGGCAAATACCACCAATCAACTGTACATCAAAATGACGCATGCCTAACACGCGTTTAGACGCTTCACGAACTACGGCAAATGCTTCTGGTAAAATGTCGTCTAACGTTTCCCCTTTTTGCAAACGACGTTTAAACTCATCGGTTTTTGCTACTAAGTTAGCATCACTTAATTTAACATAATTCGGTTCAATTTCATTAATATGATCAGCAATAGCACGCATTTTCTTGATTTCTTTTGCGTTATTATTGCCTAATAGCCTTTGTAAAAAGCTTAACAAACAAATCACTCCTCTATAGGACATCTTACATTATTTTATCTAATTTATTATAACGAAAATGCCTTGAATAGTCAAAGAATTCAAGGCATTTCACGATTATTTATAGGTTTTTATAAAAAAGGTGGATGACTCAAAATGGTCATCCACCTTAGTATAATAATCGGCTGATTAAAAAAGTAGAAAGGAGTTAGGATTATTGTCAGCCGACATTATAGGTTATTGTAATTCTGGCTCGATCAAGCCATAGAATCCATCATGTCTACGATATACTACATTCATTGCTTCTGTTTCAGCATTGAAGAACATAAAGAAGTCATGACCAATAAGATTCATTTGTAAAATAGCTTCTTCTACATCCATAGGACGCACTGCAAAGCGTTTGCGTTTTACAACTTCGATAGCTTCTTCTTCTACAGGAGCCGCTAAAGCTTCTGGATGGAAAGCCTCTTGTTTTTTAAAGCGTTTAGCTAAACGAGTTTTATGTTTATGAATTTGACGTACGATTTTGTCTATTACCAAATCAATAGCAGCATACATATCATCGTTTGTTTCTACACCACGAAGAACAATTTTATTAACGAAGCATGTAAGTTCAACAGTAGATTTATCTTTTACAACGGATAAAACCGCTTGTGCATCTAACTCATCATCGAAGTAACGAGTTAATTTGCTCAATCTCTTTTCGATGTATGCTCTTAAAGCATCTGTCACTTCAATGTTTTTACCTCTGATTGCTACTTTCATAAGTCAACACCCTTTCTAAAAATCATCCACGAGATACGAGTGTGTAGTATTTTTTTTTACTTATCTCTCGTGTTATATTTAGTATTTCTACATTCACATATAAAACTCATCTTTTTTTCAAAAAATTTTTATATTTTTTGTAGAATTATAAATATTACTTTCAGTAGTAGCAAAAAAACTCTGATATCATGCGATATCAGAGTTTTACTATATGTTGCTTTTATGTATTTTTTGGTATGTAATTACGCTTTTACAACGTTAGCAGCTTGAGGGCCACGGTTACCATCAACGATATCAAACTCTACATTTTGACCTTCTGTCAAAGATTTGAAACCTTCGTCTTGGATCGCAGAGTAATGTACGAATACATCGCTACCGTCTTCGCGTTCAATAAAACCATAACCTTTTTCTGCGCTAAACCATTTTACTTTACCTAACATGGTAACATCCTCCTAAAAATATATATATTGTCTTACTGTCTTGCACTACACTTGTATCATAACACAGCATGTATAAAATATCAAACAATAATATTAACACTTTTAATGAATATACAAAGATATCTTATTTGTATCCCACCCTACAAAAATCACATAAAACCCTTTATTTATCAACGTTATAAATATTTGCGAACAGCATATTAATT
>NZ_DXLG01000079.1:4990-7260 GCF_019414865.1 Veillonella sp. | reverse complement strand
TTAACTATGTTTGATGGTCGTACAAATTTATCTATTCAGGTTGCTGATGAAGTGAAAAAATTCTTTGGCAATAAAGTGTATAAGACTATTATTCCTCGTAATGTACGTCTTAGTGAAGCTCCAAGTTATGGTGAACCAATTATTGTATATGATCCAAAATCTAAGGGCGCTGACGTATATACTAAATTAGCTAAAGAAGTGATTAAAGCCTCAAAAGCTAAATAAATAGTTAAATAATTGAGTGTTATAGATTGATATAGTCACTATATGTAAGGTGAGAGAGGTTAGTTATGCCTAGAGAAGTTAAAAGTAAGAAAAGTAAATTATCTGGCTTGGGGAAGGGCCTTGGAAACTTAATGAAGGTAGATACTGTAGAGTCTGTATTACCTGAAAAGGAGATTCACGAACTACCAATTTCTGAATTAGTTCCGAATGCAGATCAACCTCGTAAAAGCTTTGATGAAGATAGTTTAGCCACATTAGCTGAGTCTATTAAAAATCTTGGTATTTTCCAACCAATTGTAGTACGTAAACAAAAGAATAAATACCAAATTGTAGCTGGTGAACGTCGTTACCGTGCCGCTATTATTGCAGGCTTAGAAACAGTACCAGTTGTTGTAAAGAAATATAATACAGAAGAAATGACAGAGGTAGCCCTCGTTGAAAATCTACAACGTGAAGGCTTAGATCCAATTGAAGAAGCTTTGGCATACCAAGGTCTAATGGATACTTACAAACAAACACAAGAAATGATTTCTGCTCGTCTAGGTCGCAGCCGTTCTTATATTGCAAACATGGTTCGTTTGTTGAAGTTATGTGATTCTGTACAAAAAGACCTCATTGAAGGTGACTTAACAGTAGGTCAAGCTCGTCCATTGTTGGCATTGCGTAGTGCAGCTCAACAAATGGAAGCTGCTGAACGCATTAAAGAGGGCGAATTAAGTGCACGTCAAGTAGAGGCTCTTGTGAAGTCTATGCAAAATAAAACGCCTAAGGCAAAGGGTGCTAAACCACAAAGTACAGCAGAGGTACGTGCTCTTATGGATCGTTTAAAACTAAGCTTAGGATCTCCTGTAAACATTAAGTTCCGCGCTGGTAAAAAGGTACAAGGTAAGATTGAAATTGCCTTCTCCTCTGAAGCAGAATTAGAACGACTCATTGCTTATATGGATGGTCAAGAGCATACAGATGATACGGAAACTGTAGAATTTAGAGTATAATTGCTTAGCAATAGTAATAGCAATAGCAATAGCAATAGCAATGGATAACTATATACTCTTTATTACTACGTAATTACTATATATAGTGGATTTTTAATTAAATATCATAATTGGTATATTAAATTTGATATCGAATTATGTAAATTTAGTAATGACAAATCGATAGCAATTCTGTATAATGTAAATACAATTTACAATCCACGGTGAAAGCGTAGTCTACGGGCTGCGCTTTTACTGTTATGTTAAGTAACAAGGATAGACTATGGAACAAACACCTAAAGCAAACCGCGTACATATTGGCTTTTTTGGTCGTTGTAATGCTGGTAAGTCTACATTGATTAATATGTTAACAGATCAGCCTGTATCCCTTGTATCTGAAGTGGCAGGGACAACGACAGATCCTGTGAGTAAATCTATGGAGATTTTACCACTAGGACCTGTAGTGATTACCGATACAGCTGGTATAGACGATACAACTGAATTAGGTACATTGCGGATGGAGAAAACAGAAGAGGTTGTGAAGAAGATTAACCTCGCTGTTTATGTACTTCGTACTGATGAAGAACCAACTGCTGATGATATGCACTGGTTAGGGCTTTTAAAACAAAATAATGTGCCTATTGCATTATTTATTAATGAAATTAATGCAGAAAATAAAGAAGAAAATAAAGTAGATGTATCTGCTTATGTTGAAACTCATAAGGGTTTGTCTGAATTAGCTACCGTAATTGGTTCTGCTGATTTTACATCTAAAGCTAAACGTTTAGAATTACTCGATTTGTTGGGCGGATTAACACCACTTGATGTAGAAGGTGAACAAACTCTATTACAGGGCTTAGTAGAAGAGGGGGATACTATCATTCTTGTTTGTCCTATTGATAGCGCAGCTCCGAAAGGGCGCCTTATCTTGCCACAGGTACAAACCATTCGAGAAATTCTTGATTACAAAGGATTAGCGTTAGTGTGCCAAACAGAAGAATTACCGGCTATGATTAACTCTCTTAAGAACCCACCTAAGATGGTTATCTGTGACTCTCAAGCCTTTGATCG
>NZ_DXLG01000079.1:3610-4890 GCF_019414865.1 Veillonella sp. | reverse complement strand
TTACGACGCATTGAATGTGCCGTTGTACAAGGCACACCAATTGTAAATTACGGTGTACTCATAGCCGCTCTACATGGTATACTAGAACGAGCAATAAGCCCGTTTGTTGATGAATTAAAGGGGTAGTTATTAAATTAAATTGTATGCAGTCATTTAACTTTCACAATAAGAATGGTATAATTAAGTGTTGGAGTTTGAATGATTGTATAGGAAGGAATATACATGTTCGAATCGATTCAACCGTGGATTGGCATGGCAACCATCGTCCTTGTTATAGCGTTGTTAGTGTATTGTGTCATCTTGCACATTCGCTTAGGGAGCCTTAAAAAGAAATACGATTTCTTTATGCAAGGGGATAATGGTGCGAGCCTAGAACGTAAATTATCTTTAGAGGTTAGCGAAATTCGCGATGCTGCTAAGGGTCTTGAGACAATGTTGACTGAGCAAGCTGCGATCCGCAATATTCAAAGCAATACGATACAAAAAATTGGCTTTATTAAATATAATGCCTTTGAAAATATCGGGAATGATTTGTCCTTTGCGCTTACATTGCTTGACGGCAACAATAACGGCATCTGTATCTCCAGTATTTACGGTCGTAATGAATCCCGTATTTTTAGTAAACCCATTGTGAAAGGTAAAAGTCTCGTAAGTCTTTCACAAGAAGAATTAGAGAGTTTGAACGAAGCGTTGGGCGAACGCACCAATGAGGAAGCGTTAACGAGCGCCATCGTTTCTAAATAAGGAAGGTTTGTATTGAAAGTACCGGCATTTATTTCAAACAAAGTTGAAAGAAATGGTGACAACTGCATATTGACATTAACAACCAAGCAGGCGAAAGTAGCAGCCATTGTTGGCTCTATCTTAATTATCGCGGCGTTGGTTCTCGGCATTTGGGGCATCGTGCGCCAAGCTGAGGTAGTGCAATTACGTCAACAGACACAATTGCAATCGGAACAACTGAAATTATTACAACAAAAGACAGATGTTCTAGATAAGAAAATCCAAAACTTAAATCAAATTAGCGAAGAAAATAAGCAAATGCTTAAGGGCGCTGAATCTGGCACACCATCTCAAGGTGGAGGGGACGGTAGCGACCCAAAGCAGCCAGCCGCTGATGAAAGCGAAGTAAAGACGCTGACGGCGGCACAATTATCAGCGCGTCTATCCAAAATGGACAAGGACGCACAAAAATTGCTAGTTAGCTTCTATACAATGCGTAATATCCTTCGCGATGGTGGTGCGCAAGACCTTATGGCTATGCAATCCATTAACTTCTC
>NZ_DXLG01000079.1:0-3510 GCF_019414865.1 Veillonella sp. | reverse complement strand
GGTAAAAGTACAGGCGCCCACGTTCACTATGAGGTACGCCTCAATGGATCTCCTACAGATCCTATGATCTTCTTACCAATTAGCAACTAATAGGTAAAACCAATACTATATACGTAATATCCTTTACGATATATGTAACATAAAACATAATTCATAGAAAAAAGAACTTGTTATGCGTGCAAATGCACTAATAGCAAGTTCTTTTTCTTTTCTTTTGTATATATATATTGTAAAATAAAAGTATATGAACGGAGGTATATCTATGAAGGCCTATGTACAAGTTTATACCGGCGAAGGCAAGGGCAAAACGACCGCTGCTATTGGTCTAGCTATCCGTGCCATCGGCGCTGGCAAGAAAGTCCTCTTTTTGCAATTTATGAAATCTAAAGTATATAGTGAACATACTATTTTACCTACCTTAAAGAATTTAACCTTGGAAACCGTGGGCAAGCCATTCTTTATTATCAAAGAAGGGATGAAAAGCAAGGACGAACTCGCTAAATGGGGCGATGAAGTCGTTGTCTTTGAATCTGGCAATCCGCCAAAGGATTATGTAGCGCTCATCGAAAAAGGCTACGAACGTGCACTAGCTGCTATCAGTAGTGGTGAGTACGATCTCGTCGTTCTTGATGAATACAACATGGCACTCTTCTTTGAACTCATTACATGGGATAAAACAAAGGCTTTGCTCGATGCTCGTCATCCAGAAACGGAACTCGTATTTACGGGCCGTGGGGCTCCTCAAGAATTAATCGATGAGGCAGACCTTGTAACGGAAATGAAAGAGGTCAAACATTACTACCTTCAAGGCGTAATGGCTCGAAAAGGTATTGAAAACTAATCATAGGTACACCTAAGGAGGTGATGTGGTTGAGTACAGTGGCTATTGTGGCCCTCGTTATTGTGGCCATTATTGCAGCACTCATCTTAATTATCCTACTGACACCAATCACATATAGCATCGAAATCAACGGACGATCGCCATATCGTGGCGAGGTGCGCGTCAAATGGCTGTGGCGTGTATTTTCACTGCATCTAGCGTATTTGCAGGACAAACCATTTTTTAAGGAATTATACATTTTGGGCATGCTCAAGATTGGTCCTGTGAAAGATTATGAAGAATGGCTTGAAAATCGCGTAGAAGAAGAATACCAAAAGGTGATGGACGACGATGGCGACATGTCGCAAGCGGAAGCCTTCGCCAAGGCGATGCAAGGGGGCGGACAAGGTCCTTCTGCAAGCTCCAGTGGTACTAGCTTTGATGATTTGAAGAGCGCTCAGCGTTCTGACGCTACCTTTAATGATGAAGAAGCACCAGGGGCTGGGACTTCTCAAAAGCCAAATGAGCGCATAGAACGTCCTGAACAAGCTTCTAAGGATATGGATGCACAAGCTCGTGCTGATCGGTATGACTCCATTCAGCAAGACCCAACATCTCATATTCAAAGCGATGATGAAACAGTGAGTCGCGTTACTTTCAACAGTGACGGTTCCATTAAGGAAAAGGTATTTACGAAGGTGAATGACCTCAAAACGACGGTGAAACAACGTTTTGAAAAGCCAGATCCAAACGATCCAGTGGCATCATTTAAGTCTAAAATTCCTACATTCTGGTTCATGAAACATGTAACAAATACAGAATTATGGCGCCAGCTATTCCTTGTTTCAAAACGATGCTATGACCACTCTAAACCACGCGATGTGGCTATAGAAGGTCGATTTGGTATCGGTGACCCATATCGCATGGGGATTATCGCATCTATGCTATATAGCATTTGGCCAGAACAAGCTGAGAACATCGAGCTCGATTATGTAAATTGGGCCGGTGAAGGTAGCGGTCACATTAAAGGTCGCATCATTTTGGCTGTTATGGCTTGGCATGGCACAAGATTTTTACTATCTAAACCAATGCGTTCCCTATTGGGCGAAGGTGCTCGCGTCTTCTGGGTTAAACGGAAGGAAGCTAAGCAGTTAGAAAAGCTGAAAGCCGAACAAGGTCAAACAGCGTAAGGATATATTAAGTCAACTAAGTACATAAGCTAATATAGCAATGATACTTTCACAAAAAGCGGAGGTACTGTGATGGAAAACAGTAATGTAAAAGAGAATTTGGAAGTCCTATTCGAGAAATTCAAAAATATGATTAAGGTGGAAACTGTAGTAGGCGAAGCGGTGCAAATCGGCGATACTACACTTGTTCCATTCGTAGACGTAACATTTGGTTTCGGTACTGGTACAAACCACAACACTGCTAACAAAAATCACGAATGTGGCGGCGGTGGCGGCGGTGCCAAAATGGAACCAAGCGCTATCCTCGTTATTAAAGGCGAACGTATTGAGTTGTTCAACATTAAAGGCAACCCTTACAGCAGCAGCTTCGATCGTCTTATCGGTTTGGTGCCTGACCTCGTGTCCAAATTGAAATCCGATAAATACATTTATTTGAACGATGAACAATAATTCGATGTCGAATTATAAATAATAGGTGAAAGCCGTAATACCCACATGTGTGCTCTGAATATGTCCGTAGCGACTGCTATTATAGCTTCAGAGTATACTTGTGGGTATTATTTTAACTTCTATAGACTTTCATAAGCATTTCATAGGGCTTTATTATGCTATGTAACATAGTCTTGTGAAAGTTAGCGAGATTTGTTATAGTAAAAATAGTACACTATTGGATTGTATAGTGACACTTTTATTTCGAGGAGGATTTCAGATGAAATTATCTAAAAAATTAACTACCCTAGCTATCGTTGGTGCTATGTCTGCTACTGCTGCAGTAGCAAGTGCTGCTAACATTGGCTTAGTAAATATGAGCCAAGTAGTAAATAGCTACCCTGGCTATGGTGCATTAGATATGAAAATGCAACAAGTAGACGCTCAATACCGTCCACAAATTGAGAAAAAAGTACAAGAAATTGAAAAAATTCAAGATCAAACTCAAGCAGAAGCTGAATTCAATAAATCCGTAGCTCCATTGCTTCAAAAAGAAAACGATGAAATCAACAAAATTGCTCAACCTATGATGCAAGCAATTCACAATGCAGTTGAAACTATTCGGGTTGAGAAAAAAATGGATGTAGTATTGGATGATCCGTACACAATCCGTGCGGCTGACGCTAACAGCAAAATCGAAAACATTACTAACGAAGTAATTAGCCGTCTTAAAAAATAATACATATAAAAATTGACCTCTAGTTGAGAAATTAACTAGAGGTCTTTTACTTTAAAGGACTTTTTTATTTATATAGCGAATTATAAACATTAAAAGCGTTATACATTTTATTGCAATTATAGCATTATAGTTCTTAAATTAATCGTTATGATGCAATTTAGTTATGTTCCCATGTCTTGAGATATTCATTAATTATGATATACTATAGATAGTGAATAGACTTCAACGCTAAGGGCGTTGGTCACTAAGGCGCTATCTATAGATAGTGCCTTTTTTATTATTGTCTTTAGACTGGTTCGCGACGTAGTCGCGAATCATAAAACCACCCGCTA
>NZ_DXLG01000078.1 GCF_019414865.1 Veillonella sp. | reverse complement strand
TAGTAGTTCTAATCTTATTACAATAAACAAATTCCTTATCTACAGAGAGTAAAATACAATCTAATATAGAATATGAAAATAAAAAGCCCCTTGTAGTAGTGAATATATACTTTCACTACTACAAGGGGCTATAGATTGATTAATCCTATTATATCTAGACGTAGAAATCAATCATCATCCTAATTATTTTTCGTCTCGTTTACGATATACGATGAACGGACGTGTTAAGTAGTTGAGTGGAACACTCAAGCAGTGTACCAAGCGGCTGAATGGGAAGATAATAGCCACTACCATCCAAGCCAACATGTGGAATTTAAACATGAATGGTACGCCTTCCATCAAGGATGGATCAGGCATAAAGGATAGCAAGCTACGGAACCAAGGGCCAATGGACACGCGGTAATCAAAGAAACCAGATGCATTAAGCAATGTACCAGCCATACCGCTGAAAATAGCTAATGTTAAGAACAAGTATAACCATTTATCGAGGCCAGATGTGTTAACTTTCATAGCAGGTACAGTAAAACGGCGTTTCATCAAGAGCAAGAAGCCTACGATGAAAATAATACCAGCTACAGCACCCATATATAACGCACCTTGATGGTACATATGGTCATTGATACCAATAGCAGCAGTCCAAGTTTTAGGAATTAACACACCTACTACGTGACCACCGATAACGCATAACAAACCAAAGTGGAACAATGGATTAGCGATGCGCAATTGTTTTTTCTCTAAAAATTCACTCGATTTAGTAGTCCAATTTCTTTCAAAGTAGAAGAAACGAACCAAAGTACCTACGATTAAGAAGGTGAATGCGATGTAAGGCAAAGCGCCCCAAAGGAATAGATTCATCGTGCACCGTCCTCCAATCCATTTGCAACAGACAAGATAATATCAAACAAGAATGCATAAGGCAATTTAGCCTCAATGAAGCGTTCTCTAATGTATTCCAATTTTGGCTTACAATAGTCGTAAATTTCTTTTGCTTTTTCTTCATCGATAACGGCACATAATTCAAGAAGTGCCGGAATATAGTCTGGCATTTCTTTTGGCAAATCATAGTCGTTTTCAAGGAAGAACGCTTTAAATTTAACGAGTTCTTCTGCTTGTTCCCCTGTACCTTGCAATTCATAAGTCGATAAGTACATCGTTGTATTTTGACTAAAATCAAAGGTACGAACATACTGGTCTTCGAATTCTTTTTTATTAGCATCCTCTACATAGTCGAAGAATTCTAATAAACCTTGGCGAAGCTGAGGATGCCCAACGGATTGGGCGTCCTCTCTCCATTCAGGTAGTTCGTTATACCATTGTTCATCAGGATAGCGTAGAAGAAATGACGCAATAAGAGCGATTTTCTGAGCATCCTTCATTATTGACATCCCCCTGTCGGGCAAGCAAAGCCGCGATTTTGTTGCATTTCTAGGCGACCTTCGCGAGATACTTTAACATCAGATGGAATAACAAAGCGATCGTTGTATTTAGACAATGCCAACAATTTGTACATACCGTACATTTGGTCTTCTGTTAAATCAACTTTGTGTTCAATAGGACCGTCACCTGTTTCACGACGGCGCATGTATTCACGCATGTCGAGAACACGTTGCAATGTACGAGCTAAGATTTCTGTATTACCTGCGGTAAACAAGTTAGCAAGGTATTGTACAGGTACGCGCATTTCGTGTGCATCTGGCAAGTATACATCAGATGTTACACGTTGCAAGATTGGGCTGAGTGGTGGTACATACCATACCATTGGTAACGTACGATACTCAGGATGCAATGGCAATGCCACGCCCCATTCTTTTACAAGTTTGTACACAGGAGATTTTTGAGCTGCTTTAATCCAAGCTTCGGAGATACCTTCCTCACGAGCCGCTTTAATAACCTCAGGATCATGAGGGTCTAAGATTAACTCAACTGTATTTTCGTAAATGTCTTGTTCATTTTTCGTAGCTGCCATTTCTTCCACTTTGTCCATGTCGTAGAATACAACGCCAACATAGCGCATACGACCTACACAAGTTTCAGCACAGATTTGAGGCAAGCCATTTTCTAAGCGTGGGTAACAGAATACGCATTTTTCAGCTTTATTAGTTTCCCAGTTATAGAAGATTTTTTTGTATGGACAAGATGGAACGCAATGTCTCCAACCGCGGCATACATCTTGAGATACGAGAACCACACCATCTTCGTCGCGTTTATAAATCGCGCCGGATGGACATGCAGCTACACATGCAGGGTTCAAGCAGTGGTTACAAAGACGTGGTAAGTAACGCATGAATACTTCTTCGTAATCAAATACGATATCTTCGCCCATCTTAGCCAAGTTCACATCGGAACGAGCGTGTTGACCACCTGCTAAATCATCATCCCAGTTAGGGCCCCAAGTAACTTCCATTTTTTGTTTAGTCACAAGGGAACGAGGACGAGCAACTGGTTGGTTGTTTTTACGACCACCATGAATCAATGTTTCATAGTCATATGTCCAAGGTTCAAAATAATCTTTCAACTCTGGTTGTTCAGGATGGAAGAATAATTTCATCAAACGATTTGTTTTAGAACCTGTAGAAAGAGCTAATTTGCCAGAGTTATCTAATGTCCAGCCGCCTTTCCATTTTTCTTGGTCTTCCCAATGACGTGGATAACCTACGCCTGGGCGAGTTTCCACGTTATTGAAGTACATATATTCCGCGCCTTCGCGGTTCGTCCATGTATTTTTACAAGTGATAGAGCATGTATGACAACCCAAACACTTATCCAAATTTAGGACCATAGATACTTGAGCCTTAATCTTCAAGCCAATCTACCTCCTTCATTTTACGAGCCACAATTGTCATATCACGTTGGTTACCAGTTGGGCCATAGTAGTTAAAGCCATAGCTCAATTGGCCATAACCGCCGATCATGTGTGTCGGTTTCATGTGAATATGAGTTGGTGCATTATGCGTACCACCACGTTGTTTCTTAACCTTCGCACCAGGAACGTTAATGTGACGGTCTTGGGAATGGTGCATATAGGAAATACCGCGAGGAATACGTGGGGAAACTACAGCACGAGCTGCAACGATACCGTTTTTATTGAAAGCTTCTACCCAATCATTATCTTTAACGTCAATTTCTGCTGCATCGTCTTCGTTGAGCCAAATTGTTTGACCACCACGGAACAATGTCAACATTTGTTGGCTATCGAAATACATACTATGTGTAGACCACTTATGATGTGGTGTTAAGTATTTCAATGTGATTTCAGGGATACCTTCTTGTTTGTAGTCACCTTGTACTGGTTTATAGGACAATACAGGTTTGTACAACGCCATAGCTTCACCGTAATCACGCATCATTTCATGGTCGCAATAGAAGGATTGACGACCTGTTACGGTACGGAATGGTACCTTATCTTCTGTAGATGTTGTAAATGGAGAGTAACGACGGTTTTTATCGTTCTTACCAGTACTTGTTACAGAGCTAATAATGAAGCGTGGTTGGCGAACCATGTCATCGAAAGTAATTTTTTCTTGTTCACGGCCTTTTGCGTTCTTTTCAAGACCAGAAAGACCTGTTTTTTCTTCCATTGCTTTCCAAGAGTGAACAGCCAATTTACCGTTTGTACAAGAGGACAATGTCAATACAACATTACAAGCTTCCTTACATTCGTAAATGCTAGGGCGACCATGAGAAATGAATTCTGGATTATCGATTGTACCATTTTGATCATATAATGTCTTATATTCATCAGATACATCCCAAGCCATGCCATGAGCACCCATTTTATTTTCAATATTAGGTCCCAATGCAATGTATTTTTCAAAGATTTTACTATAATCGCGTTTTACATGAACGAGGTTCGGCATTGTTTTACCAGGAATTGGTTCACATTCGCCTTTGCTCCAGTCGAGAACCTTACCTTCTGGTTGAGCCACTTCACCTGGGCTATCATGACCAAGAGGTAATGCTACGATATCTTCATATTCTGTGAAGCCAGACTCTTTCGCTACGCGAGATACTGTTTCTGCAAGGGTACGGAATGTATCCCAGTCAGATTTAGTTTCCCATGCGCAATCAACAGCTGCTTGGAATACGTGTACATATGGATGCATGTCTGTAGAAGACAAGTCTTCTTTTTCATACCATGTAGCTGCTGGGAATACGATATCAGAGTACAAGCCTGTAGAAGCCATACGGAAGTCGATATCGATTAAGAGGTCAAGCTTACCAGCTTCATCTGCTTCGCGCCATTTGATTTCTTCTGGTTTTACTGGTGCATCATCATCTTCAAGAACACCATGTTTTGTACCAAGTAAATGTTTCAAGAAATATTCGTGGCCTTTAGAGGAAGAACCGATAAGGTTCGCACGCCATACAAACAAGTTGCGTGGATGGTTTTCTTTAGCCGCTGGATCTTCTACGCAGAATTGTAATTCTTTGTTTTTCAACGCTTGCGCCACATATTGGTTGATTTCTGCTTCTGTACTAGCACCCGCTGCACGAGCGTCGTTAATCAAGGCTTGGCTGCCTTTATTGAAAGTAGGGTAAGATGGCAACCAGCCTAAACGTGCAGCCAATACGTTGTAGTCACCAGGGTGACGGTAACGAGGCTTAGCTAATTTAGATACGCGGTCTGCCAAGTCGATGCAATCAGAACGGTATTGTTCTGTAGCAAAGTAGAACCAAGATGTACCATTTTGCAAACGAGGAGCTTTACTCCAGTCGTTAGCTGTCATGATGCCGCCCCAACCTTCAACAGGACGAAGTTTTTCTTGACCTACGTAATGAGCCCAGCCACCACCGTTAACACCTTCTGTACCACAGAACATGATGAGGTTCAAGATTGTACGGTAAATGATATCTGCATGGTACCAGTGGTTAATACCACCACCCATGATAATCATGGAGCGACCTTTAGTTTTTTCTGCATTATCTGCAAATTCACGAGCTGTGGCAATAGCGAAATCTGCTTTTACACCAGTAATTTTTTCTTGCCATGTAGGTGTGTAAGGAGTGTCATCTGTATAAGATGTTGCCACTTCACCACCGATACCACGATCGATACCATAGTTAGCAAGAATAAGGTCATATACAGTAGTTACTTTTACAGGACCATCTACAGTTTGTACTGTAATTGTAGGAATAGCACGTTCAATTACGCCTTCGTGCTCTTCATCACCAAAGTATGGCAACTTAACAACAGTCACATCTTCACGTTGATCAAACACGGATAAGCGAGGATCGATTTTAGCCCCTGTATCGCGGTTTTCAAGGCGTAAATTCCATTTTTGTGGATTTGTGTGACGTTCGCCCATTGTACCATTAGGAATAACGATTTCATTTGTTGTTTCATCGATCAATACCATTTGGAAGTCAGCGCCTTCTTCTTGGCGACCCAAGTCCTTAGCATTCAAGAAGCGGCCTGGTTGAACTGTGCCGTTGATTTCTTCAACGCGTACAAGGAATGGCATATCTGTGAACTCTTTAGCATACTCTTTGAAGTATGGAGTTTCCTTGTCGATGTAGTATTCTTTTAAGATTACGTGGCCCATTGCCATAGCAAGAGCCGCATCAGTACCGGCTTTTACATTGAGCCAAGCATCGGAAGAAGTTGTAGATTCCGCATAGTCAGGGGATACGGATACTACTTTAGTACCTTTGTAACGAACCTCTGTTAAGAAGTGAGCATCTGGCGTACGAGTCAACGGTACGTTAGAACCCCAAGTCATGATGTAACCAGCATTGTACCAGTCACCAGATTCAGGTGTATCAGTTTGTTCACCCCAAACTTGAGGGCTAGAAGGTGGTAAATCGGCATACCAGTCATAGAAGGACAATGGTGTACCACCCATTAAGTTAAGGAAACGAGCACCTGCTGCATAGGACAACATGGACATCGCTGGAATTACAGAGAAGCCTGCGTTGCGGTCAGGGCCGTATGTTTTTGCAGTATATAATAAGGATGCAGCAGTAATTTCTGTCGCTTCATCCCATGTGGAGCGCACAAAGCCACCCATACCACGGGCAGATTTGTATTTTTTCGCTTTTTCAGGATCTTCTACGATAGATTTCCAAGCCTCGATTGGGTTCTTAGCATGCTTTTTAGCTTCTCTCCAAAGCTCAGCCAATTCGCCGCGTACATAAGGATATTTTACGCGCAATGGGCTATAGAGATACCAAGAGAATGTTGCACCACGAGGGCACCCACGTGGTTCGTAATCCGGCATATCATCTGGTGTTTCAGGGTAATCAGTAGCCTGATTTTCCCACGCTACAACACCATTCTTAACGTAGATATTCCAGCTACAAGAACCAGTACAGTTTACGCCATGCGTTGTGCGGACAACTTTATCGTAAGACCAACGATCACGATAAAAATTTTCCCACTCGCGACCGCCATCTTCAGTTATTTGATGGCCGCTTGGAGATACGTTCTTCTTGCGAAGAAACTTAAACTTTTGAGACAACAAGCTCATCTCGTGTCCTCCTTCAAAACTACAAAAAAATCCCTTATGCTAGCTGAGCTAACACAAGGGAGAAAATCCTATTATTCGATATTACTAATATTAGGGTCTATATTATCAACCTCTAAGTCAAGCAATCCGATTAAAGCGTCAAAATCACAGATTACTAGATGGTGTTTGTCATAGGCTACATAGCCCAACTTACGCAACTCACTTAGCATGCGATTTAAACTTTCTCTTGATGTGGCAGCAAATTCAGCCAACTCTTGATTTGTTAGGGCGATATCGATAAAGATACCATCCTCGCGCTCTACACCATAACTATTGGCTAAGCGCAACAAGGTAGAATAAAATGCTCCCTTCTTGCCATATAGTAGCAAGTCTCGGTATTTTGCCTGTTGACGTCGCATATGTAATGTATAAATCTTCATCATTGCAATGGCCAATGAATGGTCTTTTGCAATAGCAGCCTCTAACAAATCATAGCGAATAGAATAAACAGAGCAATCCTCCCGAGCAATGGCGTTGAACACATATGTTTTTGTGTTCTCCTCATACAACGGAACCTCACCAATTACATTATTCGGCCCTACTAGACGCAATGCAAAAATGTGCCCACTAGCTTCGAACTTCTTAATGCTCATTCTACCTTTTACTACTACGTAAAAGTGTTCTGCCTTGTCCCCCTCATGGAAGAGAAAATCACCTTTTTTAAGATGGAGTTCCTCGCCCGGCAAAGCAAGCAATTGGTTAATTAAATTTTTATCCATACCATCACCACTCCATTGTACTTTTAAGATAAAATCCATTAGTTATACTAATCTATTTATAGTAAAAGTACATGTATTATATACTTTCATGTATATACAAGATTATTATAACTTATTAATTTCAGAATATGTGTGTTTTATGTCACATTCACAAAAATTTTTACAATATATAATAT
>NZ_DXLG01000077.1 GCF_019414865.1 Veillonella sp. | reverse complement strand
TAAGTCTTTCGTAATGATATAGTATTCAGATGGAGATATCTTAATACCATCGATATGGTTATTCCCTACAATATTAATCTTAGGATATCCAAGGAAGAGTGCTATCGAATCATCTAGCATCAATTGTTGTGCATTGATCAACGCATTACGACGCACTAATGGATCGTTGGCACTTTCACCAAGAGCTAACAATTCATCGAAACGTGGATTGGAGAATCCAGAACCATTTGCCTCAGCACCGGTCCCCCAGTATTGTTTCAAGAACCATACAGGTTGGCCAGTATTAGCAGTAACTACACTAGAGATGAGCATATCGTAATCCCCAGATTGCGCCAATGTATCAATCACAGCATAGTCTATGATTTTAATTTGTAAATCTACACCGATTTTTTTGTAGTCCGCTTGTAATGCCTCTGCATATAATGGCAATTCAGGACGAGATGTATAGGCATAGAAATCAAGCACTAGGTTTTCACCATCTTTATCTACAATCCCATCACCATTTGTATCAATATAACCTTCACGTTTAAGTAATTCTTTAGCACGTTCAACATTATATTTATTAGGATCCCGCAATTGATTGAATCCATAATCAATGGACGGTGGCAATGGAGCCTTACCGGCAATAAAGGTATCCTTCATAAGGTTCTTTGCATAGGACTCACGATTCGCTCCGGCAATGAGGGCCGCTCGAAGATTAGCATTCTTAAGCTTGCCTTTTTGGCTCATCCGAACGAATACATCACGTAAAGATGATTCTTCATAAATAGTAAATTTCTTATCGTTTTGGAAGATACCATATTCGCCAGGTCCAATGCTAACGGCCATATCTACATCACCCGCTTGCAATGCCATAGCTCGTGTATTGGCATCGTTAATAGATGGAATTTCAACCTTAGCAAAGCCTGGCTTGCCATCCCAGTAGTTATCATTCCGTGCTAGCTCAGCACGCTCTTTTGTAAATGATGTCACTACATAAGGACCAGTACCAATAGGACCTTCCTTCGCAATATCACGACCATTTGCCTCAGCAGTTACATCCATAACAAGGAACAATGGATCTCCCAACAAGTTTGGCAAATTATAATAAGGCTTATCGGTCTTAATTGTGAGCTCTTGACCATTAGCCGTCATTTCAGTGTAATTAAAGAATGTTTTTGCCCGTTTACTCTTCGCAAAGGTTCGTTCCAATGACGCCTTTACGGCCTCAGCAGTAAGAGCATTACCGTTAGAGAACTTAACCTTATCGTTGATGGTGAAAGTCCAAGTCAGCTTATCATCACTTTGCTTCCAAGAGGATGCTAACCAGGGTTTAGCATTCATGTGATCATCAAATTTTATTAGAGTTTCCCCTACACCATATCGTACAACGGCCCAGCTAAAATAGTTTTCTGTTGGTTCTAATGTACCCGCAAAGCTAATAGCCCCTACCTTTAATACATCATTAGATGAATTGGATAATTGATTCATACAGCCTACAGTACCAAGAACCGTAACACCCAGCATCATACCAATCAGTAACGCCTTACGTAATCCTTTCATTCACACACCTAACCTTTCTCTATATGTATATCACTTCATATGAGCATATTTCAATTATACCCATGGGGGTATGTTGCTTAGTCAACTATACTATATATTTAGTGTTAACACAATCATTTCTAAGAAAATTTTCGATATAATTATATATATGAGAAAATCTGTATAGATACGTAACATACAAAAATAGCAGTTAGCTCTAAAGCTAACTGCTATTATATATGTACCTATTGTATTTTACCCATATTAGTAGGCGAATCCTCTAGTCGAATACACTAGGCGATCGCTACAATGAGAAGTCGGATACGTTGTGCCAAAGTCCTATGCTTCTACAGCTGCTTCTTCTAAAGTAAGTGGCTTATGATCTTGGCCAATTTCAAAGATGGAGCTCAATAGAACCTTTGTATAAGGATGTTTTGCATCTGCTAAATGGAATGCATCTAGCTCTTCAACGATAGCGCCTTTGTACATTACGACCACCTTGTGGCACATAGTACGAATGAACGCAATATCATGAGCGATAAATAGATATGTTAAATTTTTCTTCTTTTGTAAACGCGCTAGTAAATAGGCAATGGAGTCTTGTACAGACACGTCTAGAGCACTTGTTGCCTCATCTAGAACAAGAATTTCTGGTTCAAGTACAATGGCACGAGCAATAGCCACACGTTGACGTTGACCACCAGACATTTCATGAGGATAACGATGCATGAACTCGCGAGGTAAGTCTACCATTTCAAGATAGTCACCTGCGATTTGTTCTTCTTTGCCTTTTTCAAGAAGCCCAAAATTGTATAACGGTTCAAGGATAATATCCTTTACCTTCATACGAGGATTGAAGGCCGCAGATGGATCTTGGAATACCATTTGAATTTTCTTGCGGTATTCTCTCGTTTGCTCAGAGTTCATATGTTGAATCTCTACACCATCTACATAAATCTCGCCTTCTGTGATAGGCAGCATCTTCATAATCATACGAACTAAAGTCGTTTTACCAGAGCCAGATTCCCCTACAATCCCAAGGGACTCGCCTTTTTCTAAGGTGATATTAATACTCTTACACGCTTCGAGCTCACCACCAGTAGGAAGTGGGAATCGTTTACATACATTTTTTAATTCTACAGCGTAATTAGTCAATGTAACGACCTCCTTCCAATGTTGGTACAGCATCTTTTAATTGCTTCGTATATTCATTAGATGGGTTTTCCAAAATATCTTGCGGTGTGCCAGCATCAACAACACGACCCTTTTTCATAACAATTATATAGTCGGACATATAGGCCGCTACACCAAGGTTATGCGTAACCATTACGATAGCAGAATTATGCTCTTTAGCAAGTTCTAGCATTTGCATAACAACTTGTGATTGTGTTGTTACATCTAAAGCAGATGTAGGTTCATCACCAATTAATAACGCAGGATCCAGCGCTAATGCCATAGCAATGCCCACACGTTGGCGTTGACCGCCGGATAACTCATGTGGATAACGGCGCAATATATCTGCCCCATTAGGGAGAGAAACAGATTCTAATAACTCAATTGCTCGTCGATCACATTCATCATTGGTAATTTCTATATGAGATTTAAATAATTCTCTAAACTGTTTACCAATGCGAACTATTGGGTCTAAAGCACTACCACTATCTTGGAAAATCATGGCCATGTCTTTACCACGTATAGCTCTCCATTCAGACTTAGATAGGGTGCGAAGGTCTTGACCATTAAAGAGCATTGTACCATCTGTGACCTCACCACCTATAGGCAATAAACCCATGAGGGCCCGGATCACGGTAGTTTTACCGGATCCAGATTCCCCTACAATGGTCAATACCTTACCGCGTTCCAAGGTAAAGTTTACATCCATAACAGCAGGCACACCTTGGTACGCGATGTTAAGGTTCTCTACAGTTAGTATGTTTTCTGCCATTATAGCTCCTTATTATTTTGTAATTTTATTAGTAATCCAGTAGTAGTCACTTGGGTACATGACAGCACCTTTCAAGTAAGAACCAGTAACGATATTAGTTTTAGGGTAACCTAAGAACAATGCAGCACCATCATTCATCAATAATTGTTGAATTTGAATTGCATAGTCACGACGTTTTGCAGGATCAAATTCAGTTTCAGCAGCATCTAACAATTGGTCAACTTGTGGATTGGAGTAACCAGAACCGTTTTGAGGGTTGGAACCATCCACATTAGTATGCCAGTAGTTAGCTAAGAACCAGATTGGATCGCCTGTATTAGCAGTTACGATGTTGGAGATAAGCATATCATAGTCGCCATCTTGACCCATTTTATCAATCAAGTTATAGTCAACTGTTTTGATTTTCATGTCGATACCCACTTTTTTAAGGTCTGCTTGAACAGCTTCTGCATAAAGTGGTAATTCTGCACGAGAATTATATACTACGAAGTCAAATGTTAATGGTTTGCCATCTTTATCAAGGATGCCGTCCCCATCAGTATCTTTCCAACCATCTTCTGCTAATAATTGTTTAGAACGTTCAGGGTTATACGCATTAGGATCTTTCAAATCTTTGAAGCCATAGTCCATGGATGGTGGAATTGGTGCGGAACCAGGAATGAATGTACCTTTTAACAATACATCAGCATAGTTTTTACGGTCTGTTGCGGAAATAACTGCAGCACGTACTTTGTCATCACCAAGAACACCTTTTTGGTTGATACGAGCCAATACTACGCGAAGAGATGCGATTTCATCAACCTTGAACTTATCGTTATTTTGGAATAAGCCCATTTCACCAGCACCGATGTTAACCGCCATATCTACGTCACCAGATTGCAAGCTCATAGCACGCGTATTAGGATCGTCGATGGAAGGAATTTCTACAGTTTTGAAAGGTACTGTGCCATCCCAGTAGTTTTCGTTGGCTGCCATTTCAGCACGTTCTTTTGTGAAAGATTTAACTACGTATGGACCTGTACCGATAGGACCTTCCTTGGCAAAGTTACGGCCATCTTTTTCAGATTGAACGTCAACGATTAGGAACAACGGATCCGCTAAAAGGCCAGGCATATTAGGATATTCTTTTGTTGTATGAATAACTAATTGTTGACCATTAGCTTCCATAGAGTCATATTCGAAAAATGTTTTTGCACGATTGGATTTTTCAAAAGCCCGTTCGATAGATGCTTTAACTGCTGCAGCATCAACTTTTTTACCATTAGAGAATTTCACCTTATCATTGATTGTGAAAGTCCACGTTTTATGGTCTGGGGATACTTCCCATTTAGATGCAATCCATGGTTGAGGTTTCATGTGTTCGTCAAACTTAGCCAATGTTTCGCCTACACCATAGCGCATAACAACCCATGCGAAGAAGTTTTCTGTAGGTTCTAATGTGGATGCGAAGTTAGTTACACCAACTTTTAAAACATCCTTATTAGCAGCACCATTATTATCAGAGCCGCAACCAGCGATGAAGGAACCCATCACTACAATGCTAAGACCTGCTAAGAGGGCTTTTTTCCAAGATTTTTTCATGTAAAATCTCCTTGTTCCATTACATATAAACATAAAACATACACATCATGACCACTACAATCTACAATAGTCATAATGGAAAAACCTTATTACCGCCTATTTATATAACAACTTTCACAACACAACCTATAAATAAGCATCACACGTAACTAACCTTGGTTCTTAGGATCCACTACGTCCCGTAAGGAATCAGACCAAAGGTTAAAGATAGCAACTACGATAAGGATGGACATACCAGGGAATGCCATCAGCCATGGACTGGTTTGTAAATATTGACGACCTTCGTTAAGCATAAGGCCCCATTCTGGTGTTGGTGGTTGAGCACCAAATCCAAGGAAGGAAAGACCTGCTACTTCAATCATGATAGCCCCAATATCAAGTGCCCCTGTTGTAACAACAAGAGGAAGGATATTGGGAATGATATGACGTCTTAGAATAGTCGTTGTAGAGGCCCCCATCATGACAGCCGCCGTTACATACTCTTCACCGCGAACTTTCAACGTCATAGACCGTACAAGACGAGCATATTTTGCCCAACCAACTACAGATAGCGCTATAATCGTATTCACGATGCTACCACCCAAAATACCAGCAATGGCAATGGCTAATACTACACCCGGGAAGGATAGCATAATGTCCGCAAGACGCATGAGGACCATTTCGATTTTCCCGCCGAAATAACCGGCAACGGCACCGATAATAGTACCAATGCTTACCATGATAACAACGATACTGACACCCATAAACAAGGATAACTGTGTACCATAAATGATGCGAGACAATACATCACGACCAAGCTTATCTGTACCAAACCAATGTTGACTACTTGGCGCTTGTAATGCTTGACTCAGATTTGAGCTAAAAGCATCACCTGGTGCCAGCCAAGGTGCAAAAATAGCAATGAGTACAACAATAATCATCAATGTACTGTAGAAAGAGAACAGTTTATGTTTTTGAATAAATTCTGCCATTATGCTCTCTCCCTTTTTAATCTAGGGTCTAACAAGATATATGACGCATCAACTAATGCATTAATACACATATATGCTAAGGCAACCCACAACACAAAACCTTCGATCAATGGATAGTCGCGCATGGTAATGGCATATACTGCCATATTCCCAAGGCCAGGCCAGGAGAATACCATTTCAATAACTGCAACACCGCCTAATAACCAACCGATAACAACGCCCAGTATAGTGATAAGTGGTAATACTGCATTAGGCAAAATATGACCGAATAAAATTTTCATCTCACTCACACCACGAGCACGTGCGCCGATAACATAATCCTTTTGCATTTCTTCAAGAATAACGAGACGAACTTGGCGCATGTACTTGGACCCGACTACAACAGCTAATGTAACGGCTGGTAGAATTACACCGATAGGAGTTACACGAGAAGATGCAATAGGAACAAGTCCTAATTTAAGACCAAAGATATAAATCAGTACAAGGCCTAACCAGAATGATGGCATAGACACGCCTACAAAGGAAGCAACGCGCAACAGATAGTCGATCCATTTGTTTCGATTTAAGGCGCTTATAATCCCTGCCGGCAATGCATAGAGCAATGTAAATACTAATGATGTACCTGCTAACATAACTGTCCCTGGCAAAGCCTCCAACATACGATCTACAACAGGCTTTTTAGCAGAGTAACTCATCCCTAAGTCACCTTGTGCAGCATTCACAACCCAGTTCGCATATTGCACTATAAACGGTTTATCTAGCCCAAGCTGAGCTCGAGTCTCATCAATGAGCTCCTGAGACACGATAGTATCGGCCGTTTCTAGTAGCATCGTTACTGGATCGCCTGGAGCTAAATAGGTGAGACAAAATGTCAAAAATGTGATGCCAAACAAGGTTACAATAAATTGTCCCAAATGTTTAGCAAATCGTTTACCCATAGGCGCCTCCTAAACTCTCTAAACACTAACAACAAATCAAATGAAAAACTAAGGGTACCTCCCACTCAACGTAGCAGTAATACGCAAAAATAAGAAAAAATATAGCTCCCTGAGGAACAAAAAAAAGCTAGTCGCCTGACTAACCTAAATTAAGCACAGTATATGCATACCATACATTTAGAGCAGGCTTTCTGACTCAGACTCATCGCAACATTTCGGCCTTCCCAGTTTCCCAGTGACCCTATAATGAAACCTTGCTCCTCATTACAGCTATTTGCATAGTATGGGATTTACACCCATTTTCCTCTTTTACGCTCGGTGAACACCGACACTCACTAGTTCATTCACTTTTATCGATTATAAATATACTATATTAATATTCTATTTACAATACACATACCCCTTAGGGGTATGTGTATATCGTGAATTCTCAATATAATTTTTATACTAATAAAAATTATTAATTAGTAATTAAGGTCACATTCATGTATAAACTTATACGAATTATTTTATATATATGATTTTTTACTATATTAACTGTATACAGCCTGTCTCTTATACAC
>NZ_DXLG01000076.1:2336-7647 GCF_019414865.1 Veillonella sp. | reverse complement strand
ATCTATGGCAACTGAAAATTACTTTCAAAATGGATATAATAAAAGTATATTTAATATAGTAATAATATATTGTATATACTAATAATATATTGTATATACTAATAGTCTTTGACCCATGGAGGTATAAGCATATGAATCCATTACAGCAAAAGCTAGATATTAATAGTGATCGTTACAGAATCATTGTGTCTGTAAAAGAAGATTATTTAGATGGTAAATTGTCCTTGGAAGAGGGCAATCGTATTTTGAAAGAAAAACTAGGTACTTGTACGCCTGATGAGTTTGCCTATGCAGAGCAAAGTTTGAAAGGTGTATATAAGGATGAAGAAATCCTAGATAAGATGGATAATCTATTGAACTTATTTGATGGCGTATTAGTGCGCGCTGAAAATGAATACCCTGAAAATCATCCATTATGGGCATATTTGGAAGAGATTAATGCCGTTGAAAAGGTAGCTCTTGAAGCGGATGAATTGTTGAAACAAGATAAGTTTATTAAAAATCCTTGGCTTGGTGTATTTGATTCCCTAGCACAATGGCGTATACATCTATCTCGTAAACAAAATCAATTATATCCAATGCTTGAAGAACATGGCTTTGATCGTCCTACGCGTATTATGTGGACCTTTGACGATGGCGTGCGCGATGCCATCTCTGCGTCCTATGCATTGCTTCGAGAAGATAAATACGAAGAATTTTTAGCATCCGTTCCTGAAACGTTGGCGAAATTGCGCGATTTAAACTCTAAAGAGTTAGAGGTTTTATTACCAACATCCTTTAAATTATTAAGCGATGAAGAGTTTGTGCGCATGAGCAAAAACGATCATGAAATTGGTTATGCTATCATTAATCCTCCTGGTTTGTATGTAGTGGCAGGCATCAACGATTCTGCAGCTCAATTAAATGGAAATACTGCTAGTCAAAACGGTGCAGTATCTAATGAGTTCCTAAATGATTTAGCTGGATTATTGTCTAAATATGTAGGTCCTGTAGGTGGGGCGCAAGTTGGCAAGGATACAGTCCTCGACGTAGCCACAGGCAAATTGACTTTAGAGCAAATTAATCTATTGTTCCGTCATCTTCCTGTAGATTTGTCCTATGTAGATGAAAACGAACTCGTTAAATTCTACAGCGATACGCCACATCGCATATTCCCTCGCAGTGCCAATGTTATTGGCCGTGAGGTAAAGAATTGTCACCCTGCGAAGTCCGTTCACGTTGTAGAAGAAATCGTAGAGAAATTCCGTTCTGGTGAGCAAAGCCAAGCTGAATTCTGGATCAATAAACCGGGATTATTTATCTATGTTATCTATACAGCAGTACGTGATGAACATGGTAAATTCCGCGGTGTCTTAGAAATGATGCAAGATTGCACTCATATACGTGAACTTGAAGGCTCTCGTACATTATTGACGTGGGATAAGACTGATTTTGTAGGAAATACAGACAATAGTAATGGTAATGATAAATCCCTAGCTCAAGAGGCTGCAGAAGAGGTAGATGAAGAACCTCTCACTACCGATGCTGACGGTCGTTTCCATATCGATGCAAAGACAACTCTATCTAACTTGATTAAGCAAAGCCCTGAAGTGGTAGATTATTTGATTTCTTTGAATCCTAAATTTGAGAAATTGAAAACACCGATGGTAAAGGTTATGGCTAAGGTAGCTACTATTAAGATGATCGCAGAGCGTGGTGATTTTAATGTAGATGATTTGGTCGGTAAAATCGAATCTTTTATTAATAGAAATAAAAAGTAAACTAGAAAATAGATATAGAGGATATATTTGGAACTTGATTTTAGAAGATAAATATTTGTTTTTCTAGAATAAAAGGCTAGGTCATATGACCTAGCCTCATTTTATTTTTTTATTAGTTGATGTATATTCAGTTAGCTCTTTTATATTAATCATTATTAGGATGAATTCAATAAAACAGATAGAGTTATTAAAATATTTTATATAAAATGTGTTGCACTAATTTAAAATAAGCATGCATTAATTTCTTATAATTCATCTGTTTTGTGTATACAAATTTGTCTGAAAAGGGTACAATAAAACATAATGAAAGTATTTGCGGATGCAGTATTTTCTTATCTTAAACTACTTTTACAAGAGAAATTACGTATATATTAAAGGTGAGGATCTGGATACTATGTCGACAAGACGCGTTTGGAAGCAAAGTGAAATTAAAACAAACCCATTATTTTCTAAGATGCGCAGTACTATTGAAACTGCATTTTATGGAAACAATGTAACGCCTATTACATCTGTGGCACAAGCGTACCAATTTGCCACTGAAGAGCCAGGTGTTATCGTCCTCGATATGCCTGTATATAAACCATGCGAGCAAGGTTTGCCAGCTGATGCAAAGGTACTAGTTACAAACGATGGTAAAACTACAGGTCGCTATGCAAAAGCTCGTCGCATTATTGGCGATGAAGGCATTGACGAAGTGGAACTCGCTAATATTGCACGTGATGCAGTCTATGATAGCCGCGGTAAAGAATGGATTTCTGCTGATACTATCGTAGGTCTTGATAAAAAATTTACTGCTCGTGCTCATTTGATGATTCCAAAAGATCACGCATCTATTTTGTATTCTTGGATCATGAACTTTAAGTTCTTTGATGCAGCTGTAAAAGAATTCTACAATGATAGCGTAGAAATTCCAGAAGGCGACATTTATATCTATTCTGATCCTGACTATGTGGTACCAGGTCATCCAGGTGGGCTTGCTATTTTTGACCCAGCTCATAACTGCGCTATGATTCTTGGTATGCGCTACTTCGGTGAACATAAAAAAGGTACCCTTACATTGGCGTGGTCCTTGGCGAACCGTTTCGACTATGTAGCATGCCACGGCGGTATGAAACGTTACAATCTTGACAATGGTAAAAGCTATACAATCGGTGTATTTGGCTTGTCCGGTTCTGGTAAATCCACATTAACTCATGAAAAGCATGATGGTCGTTATGATATTTCTATCTTGCATGACGATGCGTATATCATCAATACTAATGACTTGAGTTCTATTGCTCTTGAACCTACATATTTTGACAAAATGCAAGACTATCCTGTGGAACATCCTGCTAATGAATTCTTGTTAACACTACAAAATGTTGGCGTAACTATGGATGAGGATGGCCATAAGGTTGTGTTGGCAGAAGATGTGCGTAATAATAATGGTCGCGCTATTAAATCTCAATTCTGGACAGATAATCGTGTAAACTACGTAGATCAACCAGTTAATGCCATTGTATGGCTTATGAAGGATAAAACGTTGCCACCAATCCTTAAAATTAATGACCCTGTTTTGGCATCTACAATGGGCGCAACACTGGCGACACGTCGTTCTACTGCTGAAAAGCTGGATGCTCACGTTGATCCAAATGCACTTGTTATCGAACCATATGCAAATCCATTCCGTACATATCCATTGGTTCGTGACTATGAAAGCTACAAAAAACTATTCTCTGAATGTGGCGTACAATGCTACATTATGAATACAGGCTTCTTCTTGGAAGACAAAATTCCTAAAGAGGTAACTCTTGATTTATTGGAACGTTTGGTAGAAGGTACATTGGACTTCAAACCATTCTATAAATATGAAAACCTCTCTTATGTTGAGGTTCCTGGATTTGAACCACCATTCCAAGTGCGTGAATACCATCACCAATTACACAAAGCGTTTGAGTTCCGCTATGACTATGTAGAAAAACTTATTGGTCATAAAAACGAATTGCCCCGAGAAGTATTGGATGTATTAAAAACTCTAATGTAATATATTGAGTCAGTTGAATTTCTGTCTTGAGATTATTTAAAACTTTAAAGAAAGAGCCCTCCTTATGGAGGGCTCTTTCTTTTGTGGTAATATATACTTATGATAAATCAATAATGTTTTGTTATAAGGTGTTTCTATGGATATAAAGGATATTAAATATATAAGTACCATCGTCGAGATGGCATCATTTTCAAAGGCATCTAAAAAACTATATATTTCTCAACCAGCGTTGAGTCAAAGTATTCGTCGCATTGAGGCTGAGTTAGGAGTGCCTTTATTTGCTCGAGATCGGACAAAGGTTGTACCAACGGCTGCAGCCTTACAGATTGCTAAAGAGGGGATGCCCTTAGTAGGAAAGGTAGAGGCTTTAACGCAGTCTATCATTAATCAAGGGTCTGATGCGGCTTACCATGTTCGTATTGGGTTGTCTCAATTCTATGGCCACCATATGTTGGGAAAAACATTGAAGAGCTTTCAACAAATTGAACCTTCTTGGGAATTCCACGTAGTAGAAGGAGAGTCCCATTTTTTGGAACAACAAATTTGCGATGGTTTAGTTGATGTAGGGCTATTTCCAACGCCTATTTATTCTCAAGCTCTTGAAAGTTATCCCGTATTAGATGAGCAAATTTTATTGGCCATTAGTGTAGAAAATACAAAAGCTATAGCTATTGCTGATTCGCTTATGACACCAGATGGTATACATGACATAGCACCATTTGGAGCCTTTCCGTTTATTTTGCTACGGGAAGGTCTTAAGTTACGTACCTTGGTAAATCGTTTGTGTCAGGCTGAGTCCTTTGTACCTAAAGCGGTTATTGGGTCAGAAAATCTGGATACTTGTAGATCCTTGGTAGAGGATGACTATGGTATTACATTCTTGCCAAGCACATTAAATAGTAAGGGCGATGATGATAAGGTTAAATTTTATCCTCTTGCATCAAAACTTTGCTTCCGTCAGTTGGTATTAGTTGCCAGATCGGATAGAGCTAAGCGATTCCATCTAGCTGAAGTAGCACAGATTATGCAACAATTTTTATAAATTATACATATGGAGCTATTACGATACTATAAGCTATAGTTACTTATAAACATATATATTGATATACAAATACACATATATAGATATACAAATACATATGTATAGATTAAAGAGGTTAATTCCTTGAAATAAAAGGAATTAACCTCTTTTGGTTTTATGAAAGGAATCTGAAGTTATCGAATTTGATGAATATAGTTAATACAATAGTTTGTAGGCATAAATGAGTCAAAAATTTCTCAAAATTTAATTGACAAATGCCCTGTCAAAAAATATACTTAAATTAGGTTAAAACATATTTAGGAGATAGGATTTAAAACCCACAAGTGTGGTGGATTTAAAAAATAAAAGTAGAATATGTTTTCTTATTATTGTTAGTTGGCCTACGTAGGCCCCTAGGAGGTTTATTATGAATAAAGATGTGGAAAACAAAAACACCAATGACCATAGCCATGGCGAACATCATCATGATCATGAACATCATCATGA
>NZ_DXLG01000076.1:0-2236 GCF_019414865.1 Veillonella sp. | reverse complement strand
GAACATCATCATGATCATGAACATCATCATGACCATGACCATTGCCATTGTGGCGGTCACCATCACGATCACGACCATGATCACCATCATGACCATGACCATAGTCATGGTAAAGCGTTGCCTACGGATAAATGGGTGCCACACACTCATGAACCAGGGGTACCTCATGAACATGGCGTAAACGACTACATGAAAGCCGTTGCAGAATACCGTAAAACTTGGCCTACAAAACAAGATGTTATCGAACAAACACCAGATCCTGCAGTTCGTGAAATGATTCTCCGTATGGAGCAAATTGGCTGCGACACAGTATTTGACCGTTTTGATAAACAACAACCACAATGTACATTTGGTATTGCAGGTGTATGTTGCCGTATTTGTTTCATGGGTCCATGTAAAATTACACCTAAGAGCCCTCGTGGCGTCTGCGGTGCCGATGCTGACCTTATCGTAGCTCGTAATATGACACGTGCTGCAGCAGGTGGCTTGACACAACATGGTGCGCATGCTCGTGAAATCTTGATTTCTTTGAAAGCAGCTGCTAATGACCAATTGGATATTCCAATTTTGGGCGAAGAAAAAATCCGTACTGTATGTAAAGCTTTCAACATTCCTGAAGAAGGTCGTTCCTTAAAAGAAGTAGCAAACGACTTGGCTGACGTTTTGTTAGAAGACTTGAGCCGTGCGTTGCCTGGCGAATATAAAACTATTACAGCTATGGCTCCTGCCGAACGCCGCGAAGTTTGGAAAAACCTTGATATCTTGCCTATTTCTGCATACAATGAAGCATTCGATGCATACCATCGTACATGTGTAGGTACAGATGGCGATTGGGAAAGCAATATGAAACAATTCTTGCGTTGCGGTCTTGCTTTCACATTCACTGGCGTAGTAGCAGCAGACATTGCCACAGACGCATTGTTTGGTCAAGGTGGTCGTCGTACATCCAAAGTTAATATCGGCGCTTTGAAAAAAGGTTATGTTAACATTGCTGTTCATGGTCACTTGCCAACATTGGTGTCTCAAATTTGTACAATTGGTGCATCTGAAGAGTACCTAGAAAAAGCGAAAGCTATCGGTGCTAAAGGTATCCAATTCTACGGTATTTGCTGTTCTGGTTTATCCAGCATGTACCGTTATGAAAACGTAATTCCATTGTGTAATGCTATCGGTGCTGAGCTTGTACTTGGTACAGGTGCTCTTGATTGCTGGGTAGCTGACGTTCAAGACGTATACCCTGCCATCATGGACGTAGCTCGTTGCTTCAACACAAAGGTTATCACTACATCTGATGCTGCTCGTTTACCAGGTGCAGAACATATCGGTTACGATCATCACCATACTAACTTGGCTGAAACTAAAGAATTGGCTCGCAAAATCTTGGATCGTGCTCTTGAAGCTCATGAATTGCGTAAAGGTATGCCTGTATTCATTCCGCCATATGAAATCACTGCAGAAGTTGGTTTCTCTCCAGAATCCACTGTTAAACATTATGGTTCCTTCAAACCATTGGCAGAGGCTTTAAAATCTGGTAAAGTTCGCGGTATCGTTAACGTAGTAGGTTGTTCCAACCCTCGCGTTATCTATGAAAAAGCAACTGTAGATATCGTTGATACACTTATCAAAAATGGCTGTATCATCTTGACAAACGGTTGTGCATCCTTCCCATTGATGAAACTTGGCTACTGTAATACAGATGCTATTAAGAAATGTAGTCCTGCATTGCAAGAATTCTTGGGGGATGATCAACCACCAGTATGGCATGTTGGTGAATGTGTAGATAATGCTCGTTCCTCCGGTATCTTTGGCGGTATCGCTGCAGAGTTAGGTCTTAACTTGCCTCAATTACCATTCGCTATGTCCAGCCCTGAATGGTCCAACGAAAAAGGTATTGATGCATCCCTTGGCTTCCGCTTGATGGGTATTAACTCTTACCATTGCGTTGAGCCACCTACACAAGGCTCTGATGCTGTTACAAAATGGCTTAAAGAAGACACTAAAGACATCTTAGGTTCTGTTATGTATGTAAATACTGATCCTGCTAAAGTAGCTGAAAAAATCTTAGCTGATATCGATGCTAAACGTGCTGCTTTAGGTTGGGCTGAAGTAAAATAGTTTATCCTTTGATAGATTATAATTTGTAGTTGCGTATAAAAACACCCTCTATAGATCTTATAGTTAGGGTTATAGGACAAAACGTGTTGGTTTTATAGGCGATGGAGCCAGTAAATTACTG
>NZ_DXLG01000075.1 GCF_019414865.1 Veillonella sp. | reverse complement strand
CAGATGTGTATAAGAGACAGATTATAAATAATTCTTATTGTATCATATATTAGCACTTTAGAGTGTAAAAATTTGGTGAGATTTTATTGATTTTCATACGGATTTTAAGCATATACTTTCATCTTGGGCATTAGACGGTTAACCTATAAATTGTATATACTAAAAAGCCGAAAATACTCGAAATATGATAAAATAATAGAATGGAAAAATAACATGTGAAAGGAGGTACCCATGGATCAACAGGGAACAACAAAACAAGACAATCTAAAACAACCAGTTGTGACAAAACAAGAAATCGTTAAACAACCAGTTGTGACAAAGCAACACGCACTGCGCATGTTAGAAACTTACTTTGGGTATACCTCCTTTAGACCGGCTCAAGAGGCTCCGATTGCATCCTTATTACGCAATGAAGATGTAATTGGCATCATGCCGACGGGGGCAGGCAAGTCCATTTGTTTTCAGATACCTGCACTCTGTAAAGTGGGCCTTACTATTGTCTTCTCTCCACTGATTTCTCTTATGAAAGACCAAGTAGATGGTCTGTTAGTACAGAATATACCAGCGGCACTTATCAATAGTACACTTACGCAAGCGGAGTTTAATAAAACGATGTACGAAGTGCGTAGCGGTAAGATTAAACTCTTATATATTGCACCGGAGCGACTAGGGTCTAATTTCTTCTGTAATGTGCTGCGAGCGTTGCCTATAGCTCAAGTCATCGTGGATGAGGCTCATTGTATCTCGGAGTGGGGCCATGACTTTAGACCGTCCTATCGCCTCATTGGTGAGTGGCTCAACTCACTGCCTAAAAGACCTATTGTAGGGGCTTTCACGGCGACGGCTACGAAATATGTAGAAAATGATATTAAAAAACTATTAGGATTAGACAAGGCAAATGTGTATGTAACGGGATTTGATCGGCCTAATTTATCCTTCTCTGTTATCCGTACACCAAAGCGCATGGATTATGTGGTTCACTATGTGCGCCAACATGCCAACGAAAATGGTATTATCTATTGTGCGACGCGTAAGGATGTAGATCGAGTGTATGAAAATCTAACCCGTGCAGGCATTAAGGTAGGCCATTATCATGGAGGTCTTAATGATGAGGTGCGCCGTGAGATGCAAAATGCTTATGCAGATGATAAACTGCAGGTCATGGTGGCTACTAATGCCTTTGGTATGGGCATCGACAAGAGTAATGTACGCTATGTGTTGCACTATCAAATGCCGCGCAACATGGAGTCTTACTATCAAGAGGCAGGCCGCGCAGGTCGTGATGGGGCTACTGCTGAATGTATTTTGCTCTACAGTGGGCAGGATGTACAGGTTCATAAGTATTTGATTGAACAGTCTATCGAGACGCCTGAGCGACAAGAGGTGGAGCTCCGTAAATTACAGTCTATGATTGATTACTGTTTCTGCAGTAATTGTTTACGTAAATATATGCTTAACTATTTTGGTGAAAGCACCGTTTGGACTACTTGTGATAATTGTAGCTCCTGTAAAGGCTTCGGTGATAAGGTCAATGTAACGAAAGAGGCGAAGGCTATCTTCCGTGCTATTATGGGCACTGATGAGCGCTATGGTGCCTCTATGATTACCTCTATCGTGCGCGGTGAGCGAACTGACCGCATTATGCGGGCAGGCCACGATGCACTCCCTGTATTTGGTTTATTAAGTAATGTTGATGAGAAATCCATTAAAGGGCTCATCCAACAGTTTGTAGCTTCTGGTTATTTGCGTAGCTCTTCAGGTAAGTATCCTGTGCTATCCTTGACGGCTGGTGCTGAGGAGGTCCTCAGTGGACATAAAGAGGTGGAGGAAATCAGACAACATGTGTCTGTACCATCACGAACTAGTCGGTCTACAGCTACTACATCACGAGGAAAATCTAGTTCTGGGCCGGGTGGTTTATTTGAACATTTACGACAACATCGCAAGCGCTTAGCCGAAGAGGCAGGGCTTCGACCATATCTTATCTTCCCCGATACAGTACTTATTGACCTAGCCAATTTACGACCCACAACATTAGGTGAATTTGGCAATGTTAAAGGTGTAGGGGAAGCAAAATTGAAAAAATATGGCCTCAGTTTTTTACAGGCCATTGCAGAATATAAGGGATAATAAATTTTACTGTATATATGGTAGTACTATGTATTTTTTAGTATGATAGTACTATATATTGTAAGATATAAGGTTAGTATTATTCGACGTAGTATACATAGATTTAGGGGGACATATGAGTCTAGCAGATACACAATACCTCGGTATTATTGAAAATATTTTAGAACATGGCACGTATGGTCAAAACCGTACAGGTATTGCAACCTATAAATTGCCACATCAAATTATGCAATTCGACTTGCAAGAGGAATTTCCAATTTTGACTACAAAATTTGTAGCTTTCAAAACGGCGGTAAAAGAATTGTTATGGATTTGGCAAATGCAATCTAACGATGTACGCAAATTACAAGAAATGAACGTACGCGTATGGGATGAGTGGATGCGTGAAGATGGCACTATTGGTAAGGCCTATGGTTACCAAATTGCAAAGTACAAGCAACTTGATAATCTCATCAAGACTATCAAGGAAGATCCTGATAGCCGTCGTATGATTGTTACATTGTGGAATATTGAAGATTTAGATGATATGGCATTGCAACCATGTGCGTATGAAACACTATGGGACGTAGCTGATGGCAAGTTGAACTGCATGCTCATTCAACGCAGTGGCGATATGGGCCTTGGCGTTCCATTTAATACAGCTCAATATGCAGCATTACAATGCATGATTGCCCAAGTAACAGGCCTTAAACCTGGTAAATTTACTCATGTTATCAACAATGCTCATGTCTATGAAAACCATGTAGAAGCATTGCGCGAGCAATTAGCACGTCGCGATCAAGCGTTGCCAGCTCCAAAAATTATTGTGAACCCCGAGGTAAAAGACTTCTATGACTTCACACCAGAGGATGTTACATTAGACGGGTATGAACATCTAGGTAAATTGTCCATGACTGTTGCTGTATAGGACTAAATTCATGATAATTGTTAAATAGCATGATATGTATGGCTGTAGATATAGTATTATGTTCATGACCATTGCGAATTGGAATCCTATGTATGAATATTGCCATATACCATTAATTGAAAGAGGCTAGTATGTTAGCATTAATCGTAGCCGTAGCACATAATCGTGTAATCGGTAAAGATAATACCTTGATTTGGCACTTGCCGAATGATTTGAAATTCTTTAAAGAGAAAACTACAGGTCATGTCATCATTATGGGCCGTAAGACCTTTGAAAGTTTGCCGTTCTTGTTGCCAAATCGTGAGCACTGGGTGATTACCCGTGATAAGGGCTTTGATGCACCAGAAGGGGTTAAGATTTTCCATAGTCCTGAGGCGGCTGCAGAAGCAGCGCGTGCTCTTGATGCAGCCTATGTTATCGGCGGTGCTCAAGTATACGAGGCTTTCTTGCCGTACGTGGATACGATGTACATTACAGAAGTAGACCACGAATTTGAAGGGGATGCATTTTTTCCAGAGTTCCCAGAGGAGGCTTTCACTATTGAATCCGTTGTAGACGGCGCGGTGGATGAAAAGAACAAATATCCTCATCGTTTTGTAACCTATCGCAGAAAGGCATCTAAATGAGTGAAAGAATGTTTGCCATTATTGGCAGTGAATTAAATGTTAAGCCAAAGCAGGTGCAAGCTGCCGTAGAATTATTGGACGAAGGTAATACGGTGCCATTTATTGCGCGTTACCGTAAAGAAGTAACGGGCGAATTGCAAGATGAGCAATTGCGCACCATTGAAGAACGCATTAAATACTTGCGTAACTTGGAAACACGTCGTCAAGAAATCATTGCATCTATTACAGAGCAAGAAAAGATGACCGACGATTTGATGAAGTCCTTAGAAGCAGCCACAAAGCTTCAAGAGTTAGAGGATTTGTATTTGCCGTATCGTCCTAAGAAACGTACACGTGCGATGATTGCCCGTGAACGTGGGTTGGAGCCGTTAGCGGAAATGATCCTTAACGATACAGTTACCACTGGTGATCCCCTAGAGATTGCTAAAGAATTTGTAACGGAAGAGGTGCCCACACCAGAGGATGCTATTCAAGGTGCTTCTGATATCGTAGCGGAAATTGTTAGCGATAGTGCAGACTTCCGTGCGTATTTGCGTAAAAAGATGTGGAACGAAGGCTTTATTCAAGCTGAGTTGACGGGTGATGAAGAGGTACAACAACAGTTCTTGCAATACGCAGAATATGCTGAACCAGTTCGTCAAATGCCGTCTCACCGTATCTTGGCGGTTAATCGTGGTGAAAAATTAGGGGCTTTGAAATTAGCCCTTACTGTACCAGGTGATACGTATGTTGCGTACATGGTGCAAAAGTTAGAGAAAAATCCAAAATCCATCTTCGCCGACTATAAAGTGGCTGCAGTAGCCGATGCTTATAAACGTCTAATTTTCCCTGCTCTAGAGCGTGATATACGCAACGAGTTGACGGAAAATGCGGATGAGCAAGCTATCAAGGTATTCGGTGTAAACCTTAAAAACCTATTATTGCAGCCACCTTTGGCAGGGCACGTTATCATGGGCCTTGACCCTGGTTACCGTACAGGTTGTAAGATGGCTATCATCGACCAACAAGGTAATGTGCTAGATTACGGTGCCTACTATTTAACGAATAGTGAAAAGCTTCGCAAAGAAGCACAAAAGGTATTGGCTGATAAAATCCGTAAGTTCAAAGTTACTCTCTTATCTATTGGTAATGGTACTGCATCCTACGAAACAGAGCAGTTTGCTTCCACCATGATTGAAGAGGAAAAATTAGACTGCCACTACATCATCACCAATGAAGCAGGCGCATCTGTCTACTCTGCTTCTAAATTGGCTATCGATGAATTACCAGATTTAGACGTAACCATACGCGGTGCCGTATCCATTGCGCGGCGTGTACAAGATCCATTGGCTGAGTCTGTTAAGATTGATCCTAAATCTATCGGTGTAGGTCAATACCAACATGACGTAAACCAAAAGCAATTGACTCATACTTTAGATCAAGTCGTTGAAACTGTAGTTAACCACGTTGGGGTAGAGCTCAATACGGCATCGCCTGCTATTTTGCAACATATTGCAGGCATCTCGAGCACGGTGGCTAAAAATATCGTTGCATATCGTCAAGAGAATGGTGTATTTAAAAGCCGTAAAGAATTGTTGAAAGTACCTCGCTTAGGTCCTGCGGCATTTACACAATGTGCCGGTTTCCTTCGCTTGCAACATGGTAAAAATCCACTAGATAATACATCTGTTCATCCAGAGTCCTATGAATTGGCAGAACGCATTATTGGTGAATTAGGCTTTACCTTAAAAGATTTGCAAGATAAAGCGCAACTGGAAGCGTTACAAGTGAAATTACCGCTTGTAGATGCCGGAAAAATGGCTGCTAAACTTGATGCGGGTGTACCGACTGTACGAGATATCTTAGCAGCTTTGGCAAAACCAGGTCGTGACCCTCGTGAAGATTTGCCAGCACCACTTACTAGAAAACATGTAGTAAGTCTTGAAGATATTCAAGTTGGTACTGTTGTTAAAGGTACTGTTCACAACGTAGTTGATTTTGGCGCCTTCGTAGACTTTGGTCTTAAAACTAATGGTCTTTTGCATCGCAGCGAACTTTGTAACAGCCGTCAACATCCATCTGATGTGCTTGCTGTAGGCGATATTATTGAAGCTCAAATTATTTCTGTTGATGTAAAACGCAATCGTATCGGTTTATCTGTAAAAGCATTACAACCAGAAAAGCCCAAGAATAACGATAATAACCGAAACAGAAATAACAACGGACAACGTCGAAATAACAATCGTAACAATAACCGTAATAATAATCGTAACAATGGTGGTCGGCAAAACAATTAGTATCAATTGAATCATATTATTGAGAAATACTCTTGACTAAAAGTCATTGTACACAAAACCGCACTCTCTATGGATTTTGAGGGTGCGGTTTTTCTATATAACTTAAAACTATTTATAATAATGCGGAATGGATATATCGAAAACTATATATCTGATTGAAAATTTTAAATATAAAGCGTATGATGAAATTACAGAGGAGCTCTTCCTCAATATATGTTCCTAAATAGGAGGTAATGCTATGAGCTTGAACCTTAAAGAAAGATATGGACTTTTAATTAATAATGAATGGGTACCGGCATCTGATGGTGCTGAATTCAATGTATATAACCCTGCTAATGGCGAACAACTTGCTATTTGTGCAGAGGCTACGAAAGACGATGTTGATAAAGCAGTAGACGCTGCAACAGAAGCTTTTAAAACTTGGAAAACTGTTTCTCAAGTAGATCGCGCTGATTACTTGTTAAAAATTGCTGATGCTATTGATGCTCACAAAGAGTACTTGGCACAAGTTGAAACATATGACAATGGTAAACCAATCCGTGAAACTTTGAACGTAGATATTCCACTTGGTGCTGACCATTTCCGTTACTTCGCAGGCGTACTTCGTTCCGAAGAAGGCTCTGCACAAGTATTTGACGAAAATACATTGAGCCTCATCGTTCGTGAACCGATTGGCGTTGTAGGTCAAGTCGTGCCTTGGAACTTCCCATTCTTAATGGCTGCTTGGAAACTGGCACCAGCTCTTGCAGCAGGTTGTACAGTTGTAATTAAACCTTCTAGCCATACATCTCTTAGCCTTTTAGTATTAGGTGATATTTTAAAAGATATCTTGCCTCCAGGGGTTGTGAACATCGTAACTGGTAAAGGCTCTAAATCTGGTCAATATATCCTTGATCATCCAGGTTTCAGTAAACTTGCTTTCACAGGCTCTACAGAAGTAGGTCTTGATGTATATAAAGCCGCATCTGAACGTTTGATTCCTGCTACATTGGAATTAGGTGGTAAATCTGCGAATATCTTCTTTGAAGATGCAAACTGGAAACAAGCTCTTGATGGGGCAATGCTCGGTATCCTCTTTAATCAAGGTCAAGTATGCTGCGCAGGTTCCCGTATCTTCGTACAAGATACAATTTACGATAAATTCGTAGCTGAACTTTCCGCTTTATTTGATAAAGTAAAAGTTGGTTTGCCTTGGGAAGAATCTACACAACTTGGTTCTTTGATTTATGAAGCACAAGTTGAGAAAGTACTTAGTTATGTAGAACTTGCTAAAGAAGAAGGCGCTCGCGTTGCAGCTGGTGGTGTACGCGTTACTGACGGCGAACTTGGTAAAGGTTGCTTCATTAGACCTACACTTATCGTAGACGCTACAAACGATATGCGCGTAGCTCGTGAAGAAATCTTCGGCCCTGTAGCTGTTGTAATTAAGTTCCACAGCGAAGAAGAAGTTATCGAACAAGCTAATGACAGCTTATACGGTCTTGGCGGTGGCGTATTTACTCAAAACCTCAACCGTGCAATCCGCGTAGCTCGAGCAATCGAAACAGGTCGTATGTGGGTAAATACATATAACTCCATCCCAGCAGGCGCACCATTTGGTGGTTACAAACAATCTGGTATAGGCCGTGAAACTCACAAAGTTATTCTTGAACACTACACTCAAATGAAAAATATCATTATTAACTTGAGTGATAAACCATCTGGTTTCTACGATTTAGATTAATAAAATACAACTCTCCTATAAACTATAACAATGAGGCACCTCGTAAGAGG
>NZ_DXLG01000074.1 GCF_019414865.1 Veillonella sp. | reverse complement strand
GTATTGATATATAAATTCACCCATAAAATACATGTAAAAAAGCACTACTTATCAACAGTAGTGCTTTATTTATAACTTTATAGGTTTTCTTAATATAGAAATTTACCCAATTCTAATCTTTCTATATATGTCATAAATTCATCAAAAATAAATTACCGCAAAACGTTTATCATACGAATAGAGTTACTATAAGAATTAGCTACTATAATAATCTAGTTACCATAGAAATATAATAAAACAGCTTTATAAATCCTTTACTACATCGGCTAACTTTTCTTTCAAAGCTTCCAATTTTTTGCTCATAAATTCCAATTCGCTCTTAGCTCGTGAATCATCTTCATAGGACAAGAACGAATGCAACACATCAAGTACATCTTGGTTGTCTACAGAAATTATTTCTTTCCAATCTTGTAAAACAGTTTTACGGCCAATACCTTTTACGTGCTTACGATATTCTGTGGGAGTCATATTAAAATGCTTTTTAAAAGCCACATTAAAGGCTTTCACATCGGCAAATCCACAATCACTTGCAATTCTTGCAACAGCCTCATCCGTACTAGCTAATCGAACAGTAGCATCACGGATTCTCAACCGCAATACATACTCAACAAAGGAAATCCCCATTTGTCGTTTAAAAAACTGCGATGTATAAGCAACATTATAGCCCTCAATTTTTGCAATATCCTCTAACTCTATTTTCTGCTCATAATGCTCATCAATATAGGCAATCATATTATCAAAAGATGCCGGTTTTATATCGCCAGGTCTAGCATTTTCGTGAACCTTTTTTATGGGATCAAACTCTCTAAATACATCACCAGCCAAAGCTAAGTAATGGTGTTCTATCCACATTCGATGTACTGGGCTTTCACCTTTAATCATCAATAACATCGTCATAGCAGCATGATGGCGTAAGGTTGTAAAGAATTCATTATGACGCGTACTATCATCTGAACGTAAAATAAATTGATAAGTCCCAAAATCAGAATCATACTGTTGGTAAAATTCGTTACCTACATGAGTAACAAAGGCTATAGTATCCTCTTCAAGGGCTAATGTTGCATGCCCTACTTGAGGAGAAATAATTACAACATCAAGAGGTTTCAGCGTAAAAACCTCACCATTGCAACTCATCTCAACGCTACCTTTTAACAAGATAAAAATCTCAGTTTCTGCATGCCAGTTATAATGATATGTACTAACCCTATATATGTTGCTGCTAAACTCTATGTAGTTATGTTTATATGAATAGTCAAAATAGTCCATTATGCCCTATTGCTCCACATACAAAAAGCATCCCTTAATACTCCAAGGGATGCTTTTATTATCATATATTTATTTATCTGCGGTCAACAGAATTTTAGATGACATAAATACATATTATATAAAGACCTATACAGCAGGTAATAGTCCTAGTAGATATACATTAAAGGTATCACCAGGATGTACTTCATGTACACCACGCGGAATACATGCCAATGCATTCACCGTATAGAGGCCTAACATACTGCTACTATTAAAATGGCGGTTAGCCACAAAGCGTGGGACCCCACCACCAAATATGACTTTACCTTGTACGTACCGATCAAAGGCATTACGCTTAAAAATCTCTGAATCCATTACGCAGGCCACGACTGGTGTAGTCCAGTTTGCCAACCCTTTATAGCGTTTTAAGGTCGGTGCTACGATTAAATGCCAGCCGTTGAAGGCAGCCCCTGGATTACCAGATAGACCAAAGATGATTTGACCTTTCGGCGTTACTGCACCATAGGATGCAGCACCTGGACGCATTTGAATGCGTGCATAAATGGATTTAGCTCCTAGTTTTTCATAAATAAGAGGCATTGTATCAAACAGCCCTACTGATACACCGCCAGAGCTAATGATAATATCGGCATCTTCACTGAGCTGTAACACATGATTAATTTCAGACTCTAATTCCTCTGGAGCATCACTGACATGATAGTGCGTAATCTTATGAAAGCCTAAATCTTCCAAGAGTCCACAAATCATAGCTCTATTAGAGTTATAAATTTTACCAGCTGTTAAGCTTTCACCAGGTTCAATCACCTCATGGCCAGAGGTAAGAACTAACACGCGAGGCATTGCATTGACAGCAATCTCAGTCAACCCCAGACCAGTCAAAACAGTTTGTACTGTAGAGGTTACCTCTGTTCCACGAGGAATCACAATAGTGCCAGCACTACATTCCTCACCTTGAGGGATGATATGATCGCCACATTTGTATTTACCTTGAATTGTGATTGTTGTACCCGGTTCTCCGGAGCCAACTACCTGTTCTTGCATGATAACAGTATCACATGTATCCGGTATAGGTGCGCCCGTCATAATACGTACTGCATGACCTAATGCAACAGGTTGTTCCCATACAACGCCGGCGCCTATAACACCGTCAACAATATACTCATTACAATCCGCGGAAAAGGCAATGGCATACCCATCCATCGCTGATTTTGAAAAGGCCGGTACATCCGTGGGCGCAATGATATCCTCTGCCAACACATATCCCTTAGCAGACTTAACATCAATCATTTCTACTTTATAAACTTGCGTATCTAAGGCCTTCTCCCATAATTGAAGGGCCTCCTCAACAGTAACGACGGCCATTTAAACACCTCATCATTTCCTGTATGTGACGTACTAATCCTGGTACGTCTTGGTCTAACTTGCTAATTTCGATTATAGCTACTCGATCAATAGAATCTGAGATAAGCTCTTCTGTATGTCCTTCTTGCGTAACCTCTATAATAGGGGCAATGCCTTGGGACCTTGTTTCTAGTATAACTATATCCACAGGCATAAACTGTGATATTTCATACAGATTTGATTGTTCTTTAGTGCGTATACGAATCGCTGTTTCATTAGGGCCTGCAATAGCCACCGCATCAGCACCAGCTTTATAAGAAAGGTCTGTATCGGTCCCTTCATGATCCATTTGAAAGCCGTGTTTATCACTCTTTACAACACCTACAGAAAACCCAGCTCGTTGTAACTCAGCTACAAGACGGGTTACTACCGTAGTCTTACCTGTTTTACGTTTTGATGCTACTACACTAATAAGCGGCACACGACGGAACTCATTTTCTGCTAATGCACGAGCCCATTGATAGTCATCATAATGATTTACATTACTTAGCTCCCAATCATAATCACTGGCATCAATAGATTCAACATGACCAATCGTATCAAGGGCATGCTGCAACGATACGTCTTTACCGGCCAGAATAGATGGAAGTAATGATACAATATGAGGTCTATAAATTCCCGCCATAGGTTCTGGCTTACCTCTAGAACCAGTAGGAACTATGACATTCCAATTGTTATGATTCACTTGATATAACCAATCATAATATAAATCCATAGGCATAAATGGCATATCTACAGCCATCACCGCATAGGCAGGACTCATTCCAACAGCTAGAGCACTATAAAGTCCCCCTAGAGGACCACGTCGCTCAACAGAATCCCGAACAATAGAAACTTTTTTCTTCTCATCGTTCGATAACGTATCAATGATATGAGTCTGAATGGCATGTCCTAACTGATCATCATCACCAATGGAGATGATGATATCATCCACATCCGCTTCTAATCCCTTACGAAGTGCATGAGATATGAGGCTTTCACCATTAACCCAAGGTAATAATGCCTTAGGTTGCCCCATGCGAGAACTCAAACCACCAGCCAAAATAATTAAACCTAATTTATCCACGACGTCCTAACCCTCGTTTAACACCTTGGTAGATGAATAGTAAAACAACAATATTTAAAATCCCATCTGGCACCATATAAGAGGCATTATAAATCATGGAGTAAATCCATGGATTTTGACCTTGAGGTGCATAGCTAGCGAACACAACGGCACCGCTCACAACAGTGGCGATCCAGCGCAATGCAATACCAACAATAGAACCTGTAATGAGTCCAGAAATAGAATCTTTGAAGTAACCACATACACCTATAGCACCATAAGCAACTAGATAATCCAATATAATACTTAAATAGTGTACAGATGATTTAAAGCCTAAAATAAAATGTAAAATACCATATACGACGCCAGCAAAAATTCCTCGTGCACCACCCCAACGATAAGCATAAATCATGAGTGGCACTAAAGCTGCAGCCTTAATAGATCCTCCTTGAGGCATATGAAAAATCGTAATAAACGATAATACTTGAGCAATTGCAATCGCCACACCTGCTTCTGCAAGCATGCGAGTTTTGGACTGATCCATGTCAATCAACCTCCCTTTACCATATATATTAATGTATATAACTTGCATAATCTACTTGTATTGTACTACAGTTCGTTTCTGAGTCCAAACAAAATATTCGGAACGTATTGAAAATTTTACGCGTCTCTTGTATAATGGTACAGGTTCAATTTGTAATACTCGAAGGAGATATAGAAAATATGATTAATACAACGAACATCTTTGATTATGAAGACGTGCAATTAATTCCTAATAAATGTATCGTAACTAGCCGTAGCGAATGTGATACACATGTTAAATTAGGTAATCGCACATTCCGCTTGCCAGTAGTTCCTGCAAATATGCAAACTATTATCGACGAAGAATTGGCAGAGAAATTAGCTCGTGAAGGTTATTTCTATATCATGCATCGTTTTCAACCAGAACGTCGTATGGACTTTGTAAAACGCATGCACGACCTTAATTTATATTCTTCTATTTCCATTGGTGTAAAACCAGAAGAATTTGCTTTAGTTGATGAATTCAAAAAAGCAAACTTAACACCTGAATACATTACAATCGATATTGCACATGGTCACTCCAACGCAGTAATCGATATGATTCAATACATCAAAAAGAACTTGCCTGGAACTTTCGTTATCGCTGGTAACGTAGGTACACCAGAAGCAGTTCGTGAACTTGAAAATGCTGGTGCAGATGCAACTAAAGTTGGTATCGGTCCTGGTAAAGTTTGTATCACTAAATTAAAAACTGGCTTCGGTACTGGTGGTTGGCAATTGGCTGCTGTTCGCTGGTGCGCAAAAGCAGCTACTAAACCTATCATCGCTGACGGCGGTATCCGTGATCATGGCGACATCGCTAAATCCATTCGCTTTGGTGCAACTATGGTTATGATTGGTTCCCTATTCGCTGGTCATGAAGAATCCCCAGGGGAAGAAAAAATCGTTGACGGTAAAGCAGTAAAAGAATACTTTGGTTCTGCTTCTGAGTTCCAAAAAGGTGAACGCAAAAATGTAGAAGGCAAAAAAATCTTCATCGACTCCAAAGGTTCTATCTTTGATACATTAGTTGAAATGGAACAAGATTTACAATCCGCTATCTCTTATGCTGGCGGTACTACGCTACAAGCAATCCGCAAAGTAGACTATGTACTTGTTAAAAACTCCATCTTCAATGGTGACCGTTAATACAATATTACATGTAAAAGCCACAGGATAAATCCTGTGGCTTTTTTGTATGTAATCAATGTGAGCTACAACATATTCGTAATAATATTGCTATATTTCAAAAATTTAGCCCCAAAGACATACCATCTTTGGGGCTATTATTTAAGCTTCAGCTTCTTTTGATTTGTCCATTAACATGTAGGCGTATTTACCTATACCTGCACTTACTACAAGTAATGTAGTCAATACGATAAATGCTACTGTAAGACTTGTGCCATGAGCAATGAAACCAATCAATGCTGGTCCCATCAAAATCCCCATATAACCAAGCATGGTAGATGTTGCCACAGCTTGTGTCATAGGAATTACATTTTGTTCTCCCATGGCAGAGAATAAGTTTGGCACTACCATAGCTAAGGCAATACCAAGCAATAAATATGTGTACATGGAGCCATAACCTGGTAAGAATACGATAAGGCCCATTGCAATAGCGCCTAACAAATAACCACCAACGACAACTTGTTTAGAGGTTAAATGTTTGCCAATTGTATTCCCCAGCAAACGACCAATACACATAGTACCATTAAAGAGCATAACCCCCATAACGGCCTCTTCAATAACGATACCTTTATCTTCAAATAAGTATAATGCACTCCAGTCCCCTACAGCACCTTCAACTAAATAAGATACAAAGGACAAGAGACCAAAGATAATAGCAATGGGATGGAAAGATAATGGGCTTTTAGATTTTTTAACAACCTTTGCATTTGGATCACTACCAAAGGTCAACATAAATTGGCTAACCACAACCATGGCAATAAATAATACGATGAGAAGTCCCCAAATACTTTCATTAACAGGTAAGGATAATATTTTTAAGAGCACTAGCAAAACACCAGCACCGGCAAAACCGCCTAAACTCCATCCACCGTGATAGGCACCCATTAAGTGTTTCTTACTCACCTTTTCTGTCAAGATAGCTTGTAAATTGGCAGACGCACCACTTAAGCCGACGCCAATACCAAAGAAGAATAAAGCAGCTGTGGTCGTAGCAATTGTAGAACACATGGTAACAACCGCAAGAGATAACATCCCAATAAAGCTAGCTAGTAAAACGACTTTCTTGCATCCAAAGTTCTCTACTAGCTTACCAGCTATGGCCATGGACAAGCAAGAGCCTACACCGAGCACTAAAATCATGGAGCCCAATACATCTTCACCGATACTAAGCTTTGCTTTTAAATATGGCACAAAGCCCGCCCATAAAGCTGTATACATACCTGGGATAAAGAATCCCCCAAAGGCACCACGAATATTTGCTGTTGAAATAGAAACTTGATTGTTCATTACATCCTTTCTGGCTTCTAGAACCGTCCGGCGAAGAAAGGCCCTTTTTATCCGCAAAGCGCTAAAACTTGCATCAGTGCAGGAAACCATTTTAATTACATATGATTTATTATTGGAATATAATAACCCTCTTTACAAAAAATGTAAAGAGGGTTATTTAGTAAAATTCAATATCAAATTTATTCGTTAATAGAATTTAATTCAACGCGATTTATAGATGGTTTAAATACAGTCATATACAAAGTATAGATATTAATAAACGGAATAAACAATGCTACTAACCAATACCCGCTAAGACCTGTATCATGTAATCTTCTAACAGTACAACTGATATTAGCTAACATATACCATAACCAAAAAATCCAATAGATAACTAAACTAGCCACAATAGCTGTATCTATATTAAAAAAATTTTCATAGAAATAAAACAAAATAGGGTTGAGCGCATATGTTATAATCTGAAACATAAATACACCCCAGTATAACTCTTGTCTTTTTGCTCTAGTTCGATAATCAAACAACTTGTTAATAAACATAGTCCTAAAGGAATCTATGGAATGAGATAAACCAATTCTATCCCAATAATCTTCTCGCTTTTTATCACCACTAGAACTATATAACGGTTCATAGCTGATAATGTATTCTCCACTCTTCTGCTTTCCATTTGGCATACCATAACGATTAGATTTTTGATTGGAAGGCACAAATATTAGTAATAAGAGTACTATATACTCGTAGAAAAGATAAATGTAAAAGTCTACAGTCATTCTAAGATCTATATCAGTAAGGTTTTGATTATATCCCCAATAGCCTAGAAGTAATATATTAAAAATTAAAATAATATACTGTAAATATCGACCAAGAGCACTACCACTATAATCATTTAAACGCCGTTTAACTAATTCTGATAAAGCAAACGTACCTAATAAATTAATAATAATTGTCATGATAAGAAATGTTGGTTTATCAATCTCGTAATTAGAGGTTAATATTATAT
>NZ_DXLG01000073.1 GCF_019414865.1 Veillonella sp. | reverse complement strand
CTAAAAATACTATTATCTACAACAGTATGTTTTTTATAGTAATCACGAACATATTCAATGAATGTTTTAACTACAACAAGATTTTCCGTATCCTTTGTATATACCATATTTGTATCACGAGTGATATAGGTACCATCTTTGCTACGCAATGGGCTTACATATATATCTCTATCCTTACAAGATCCAAGGCCCATGTAGGTCAAAATGGACCATCCAAGGCCGGCGCGTACAAAGTGACGGCACGTACTCATAGAATTTACATCCATCGCAACACTCGGTGGTTCTTCAAAATGCTCAGCACACCACGTTTCAATAATGTTTGCTACAGACGCATCTGTTTGGTATTTAATGAATGGTACCTTCTCTAACGACTCAGGTGGTACTAATTCTTTATAAACCAAACAATACGGTTCCTCCAATAGTAATTCAGATTTACCAGATACTTCATAGCCACCACGAGCAAAGGCAACCATACAGTCACCAGAATTAAACATTTTTACCACTTGATGGCTGAAAGCAGTCTTAACTTGAATATGCACATCCGGATATTGCTCCCGGAATGATTTCAGTAAAGCTGGTAGTTCATAGTCTGCAAAGTTGATGGATGATGCGATTTTTAAGGTCCCTTGAATCTTACCAGAAGCGGAATTCATAGCATTTTCTAAGGCCTCTTGATCTTGCATCATTCTTTTACAGTAGTCATAAAAAATTTCGCCTTGTGCTGTAAGAGCAATCCCTTCAGCAGTTCGCAACAACAGAGAATGGCCCAAGGCTTTTTCCATATGGCGCAACCGATAGCTTAGAGCCGGTTGTGATAAAAATAATTTTTCTGCAGCCCTTGTAATATTCCCTTCATCCACAACGGTTACAAAGGTTTGCCATTCTCTATTATCCATACAATCTCCTTTTATCGCTTATTACCAAAGATGCGCAATAAGGATAAGAATAAGTTAATGAAATCTAAGTATAGGCTCAAAGCACCTGTGATTTCAATGCGGTCTAAAATGGTTTCATCCTCCAAGAGCGCTACTTGTGTCACATTATTTTTAATGCGGTTCACATCGATAGCTGTAAAGATGGAGAATACTACAACCCCTACATAACCTAGAACTAAGCTAACAGTGTCGCTAAAGCCACTAAGTACAGCCCAGTTAAAATAACGAGCCCCTATCATCACAAAAGATACGATGATCATACCAAGTAAGGCAGCCATTACATATGGTGTTAGGGATGACAAATTACGTTTCGTAGTAGCCCCTACCACGGCAAAGCCAATGAAGAACGCTAACGTGCCGATTAACGCTGGAATAACTACTTCAAATACATTATATCTCAAGGATATAAGTGTCAATGTAAGACCATTCAATGCACTATAGAGGAAGAACATGCCTTTTAAAGTCATAACATTGGCCGTATACGCACGAGCACTAAATAGGAATACTACGCCTAATTCAACTAATAGAATAATATTAAAGTTTTCGTATGCAAAGCGTAGCCAGTTTGGATTTGCTAATGCAGCAAAGCCAACACCAATAGTTGTAAGCAAACCTACAACCATCCACAAGAAGGACCCCTTCAAACGTTGGGATACAATACTTTCAACCTGAGCAACTTGAGAATTACTAGGTCCTGTTACATTATATGGATTCATACTATCCCTCCTTATATTTAATTATCTTTTACTAAAACTATCGAGCATTAGCAATGCCAGCAAATACCTTACCACGTTCACCGTCGATTGTTACCTCTTGACCTTCAAGAAGTACGTCATGAGCGTTTTTAGCACCTAAAATTACAGGAATACCATAGGTAATGCCAGCAATAGCACTGTCAGAGGTATAACCGTCTTCAACAGCGATAATGCCGCCTGCACGTTTAGCAATTGCCATTAATTCAGGCTCCATTGTCCCCACCACAAGGATGTCGCCGTCTTTGAAGCTTTCATAATTGCCCTTATGATTAGCAGCAATGAATACAGTGCCTGTAACGGATTTACGCAAAATACCATTGCCAGATAAGAGTACTTGCCCCGCAATATGAACGCGAATCATATTTGTAGTCCCTGTCGCACCAGATGGTACGCCAGCCGTTACCACAACTAAGTCACCAGACTCAATGGCACCTGTGCCAAGAGCACCTGTAATCGCTTGTTTAACCATTTCATCAGAGTTAACGATTTCATGACCTTTAATAGCCTCTACGCCCCAGCATAATTGCATGCGGCGAATTGTTTCTTCATGCGGTGTTACAGCAATAATTTTGCAAGCCGGACGATGTCGAGCAGTGCTAATTGCAGTATGACCAGATTCAGTACATGTCAAAATAGCAGCTGCCCCAAGGTTTTGAGCGATGCGCACGCTTGCTAAACATACAGCACTGGTAGTCGTCATATCCACATCTTGACGAGCACGACTTTTACTATCGTAAATAGCAGCTTGTTCTGTTACCTCAGCAATGCGAGTCATAGTCGTAACCGCCTCTACTGGGTAAGCACCATTTGCAGTTTCACCAGACAACATGATCGCATCCGTACCATCTAAGATGGCATTGGCTACGTCACTTGCTTCCGCCCGTGTAGGACGTGGATTTTGAATCATGGACTCTAGCATTTGGGTTGCCGTAATAACTGGTTTACCCAAGTCATTACATTTTTCGATCATCATTTTTTGAAGTACTGGTACCTCTTCGGCAGGGATTTCTACACCGAGGTCACCGCGAGCAACCATGAGGCCATCTGCTACGTCCAAAATTTCATCGATGTTTTTTACGCCTTCAGCATTTTCAATTTTTGCAATAATCTTGATATCTTTTTTCTCAGACTCAAGGATGCGGCGGATGGCTACAATGTCTTTACCGCGTTGCATAAAGGATGCGGCTACAAAGTCTACACCCTGTTGACAGCCAAAGCGCAAGTCCGCTTCATCCTGTTCAGATACAGGTGGCAAGCTAAGCGCTACGCCTGGCACAGCCACGCGTTTACGATTACCGATTTCACCGCTGTTTTGAACTGTGGTAATGATATTATTACCTTCGATAGCATCGATAGTAAGTGTTACAAGACCATCGGCCAATAAAATTTTATCCCCTACGGACACATCACTTACAAGACCTTTGTGGTTGACGGAGCTAATCTCTTTTGTGCCTTCCACATCATCCGTAGTCAACGTGAATTGTTGACCTGCCTCAAGGAATACCTTCCCCTCTTTAAATAGGCCAAGACGAACCTCAGGGCCTTTCGTATCGAGCAATAATGCGATTGGTTTATTAACAATCATCGCCGCATCGCGCACCATTTGCATGCGCTCTGCTTGCTCTTCATGAGATCCGTGAGAGAAATTAAAACGAGCCACGTTCATGCCCGCTCGCATCATATCTTCTAAGATACCAAATTTATCCGTTCCCGGACCTACAGTACATACGATTTTTGTACGTTTCATCTTTCCTCCTATGAAAGTAATTTCTATATTGAATCTTTCACTTCTTATTGTAGTAATGTTGGTGAAAGCTATTTATTATTGCACCTCTACAGAGCCGTCACCTAATATAGCTTCAATAGCCTTGATGGATTCATCGCTAGGGTCAAAGCACATGTTCGGTGGCAAGTTAATGCGCTTCCGTTGACGGTGCAAATATAGTGATGTTGGCACAGAGCCTGCGGTGTTTGTTAACAGCCGTTTTAAGGCTTCACTATTTTCTGGCGTGTCATATTGACTATAAATATGAATAGCCACATGCTTAGCCTGACTATAGTTTACCTTTAACGGCATAATGCGGTCTGCAATAATTTGCACACCCTTTTCATCCGCATCAACGCGGCCTTTTACCTTAACGATCATATCGACCGCAAGGAACTGTTGACTTTGACTAAAAACCTTAGGGAATGCCACTACGTTGGCCGCACCAGAGTAATCTTCGATGCGAAGAATGGACATAACCTCATTTCGTCTTGTCATACGGTCCGTCTTATTTTCAATCAAACCGCCAAAGGTAATGGTTTGACCGTCATACTGCTCTGGATTTTCTACGAGAGCACCCAGCTCAAAGAGGCCCTCTAATTCCTTAGCATAGCCTTGCAATGGATGGCCTGTAATGTAAAAGCCAGTATATTCCTTTTCATCCTTTAATTTATCGTCTTCCGATAAATCCTCCACATTCGGTACAGGGATGAAGTCGACGGACTCCTCTATATCGCCAAAGAGACTCATGGTGCCCATAGCGGCATCCTTTTGCTCTTTAGCACCTACGGCTTGAGCACTTTCATACATGTGCAATAATTGATTTCTGTTTTCCTTGAACCCATCCATAGCACCACAACGAATGAGACTTTCAAGAAGTCGTTTATTAACAACCTTATTATCAACACGTTTGCAGAAGTCCCCGATATCCGTGTAAAGACCGTGTTCATTACGCTCAGTAATTAAGCGATCGATGGCATTGTCCCCTACGTTTTTTATACCTCCAAGGCCGAAGCGAATGGCATCACCTTGCACGGCAAAGCTGCGCTCAGAATAGTTAATATCTGGGCCAAGTACCTTAACATTGTGCTTCTTACAAGCATTGATATAGTACGTCAATTTTTGCATGTTCTGCATGAAGCTCGTCATGGTAGCAGCCATGAATTCAGGGAAATAGTGAGCCTTCAAGTACGCTGTTTGGTACGCGATGTACGCATAGGCCGCACTATGTGATTTATTAAAGCCATAGCCCGCGAAGTATACGAGCAAATCAAATACTTCGTTCGCAATGGACTCTTCAATACCATTATTAATGGAACCTTGAATAAAGGATTCGCGCTGCGCCTTTAGAACAGATTCCTTTTTCTTACCCATGGCGCGGCGCATTAAGTCCGCTTGACCAAGGGAGAAGCCGCCCATGGCGGATGCAATCTGCATAACCTGTTCTTGGTACAAGATTACCCCAAAGGTATCTTTCAAAATCGGTTCCAAGATAGGATGTAAATAGGTAACCTCTTTTTTACCGTGACGGCGGTCGATAAAGTCCGCTACCATGCCAGAGCCCAATGGCCCTGGACGGTATAAGGCTACCAATGGAATTAAGTCCTCAAAATGCTCAGGCTTAAGGTCCATAACGAGCTTAGTGATACCTTCTGATTCGAGCTGGAATACACCAGATGTATCGCCCTTTGTGAGGATATCACAAGCTGCCTTGTCATCGAGTGGAATAGCATCTAAATCGAGGTCGATACCACGATTCGCCTTGATGAGCTTTAAGGCATCCCCCATAACCGTTAAGGTACGGAGGCCCAAGAAGTCCATCTTTAAAAGGCCTAATTCCTCGATATTATCCTTATCGTACTGCGTTACAAAGCCTTCATCATTGGCATTTTGTACCGGTACGTGGTCATCTAGAGGGTCTGCAGAAATTACGACGCCCGCCGCATGAGTAGACGAGTTCCGCGCAATCCCTTCTAACTTTTTACCAAAATCAAATAACTCTTTAACGTTTGAATCAGCTTCGTATAAAGCTTTTAACTCCTTGCCTTGCAGTGCCTTATCTAAGGTAATCCCTAGTTCGTTGGGAATCATCTTAGCAATGCGGTTTACTTCCGCTAGAGGCAAGTCCAGCACACGACCCACGTCACGAATAACGGCACGAGCCGCTTCAGTACCAAAGGTAATAATCTGGGACACACGAGCTTGACCGTATTTACGAGTCACATATTCGATGGCTTGACCACGCTTTTCATAGCAGAAGTCAATATCGATATCGGGCATGCTTACCCGCTCTGGATTTAAGAACCGTTCAAAGAGCAAATCATATTTCAATGGATCAAGGCCTGTAATGCCTAATAGATAGGCAACCACAGAACCCGCCGCAGAGCCACGACCAGGACCTACTAAAATATCATGCTCACGGGCATAGCGTACATAATCCCATACGATGAGGAAGTAATCCTCAAAGCCCATGGTGCCAATAACATCTAGTTCATAGTCAAGGCGTTTTTGTAACTCTTCAGATGTCTCCCCATAGAGGCGTGGAATTTCTCGTTCACAAACCTTACGTAAATAGGTTTTAGACGTTTCCCCTTCTGGCACATCAAAGTGCGGCAAGTGATGTTCGTCAAAATTAAACTCTACATTGCAGCGGTCTGCAATTTTTAAAGTATTTTCGATGGCACCCGGAATATGTCCAAATAGCTCTGCCATCTCATCCCCAGATTTCAAGTAGAACTCATCATTAGGGAACTTTAAGCGGTCTACCTCAGCACGACGTCGGCCTGTAGAAATACATACCTTAATATCTTGCGCGTCCGCATCCTCTTTTAAGACATAGTGGAAGTCATTAGAGGCTACAATGCCAAGACCGTATTCCTTGCTGAGCTTAATGAGCTCCTCTTGAGCCTTTGCCTCCTCCGGCAAGCCATGATTTTGGATTTCTAAGAAGAAATTATCCTTCCCGTACGTCTCGATATACCATTCGATGGAACGCTTCGCGCCTTCCATATTATCTTGCAAAATATACTGAGGGATCTCTCCCTGAATACATGCACTGAGGGCAATTATCCCCTTGCTGTATTGGCGCAATAAATCTCGGTCTGCACGTGGCTTATAATTAAAACCTTCAGTAGAGGCTTTCGACACGATTTTTACGAGATTTCGATACCCTTCCATAGTCTCTGCTAATAGAATTAGATGTTTCAAACGTTCACGGCTACGACCTTCCGGCTTATCAAGGCGGCTATGTTCCGTTACATATACTTCACACCCAATAATCGGTTTAATGCCTTGTGCTACACATTCCTTATAAAAATAAATGGCTGCATACATATTGCCATGGTCTGTGATGGCAAGGGCCGGCTGATTTAACTCCTTCGCACGACGTACCATGTCAGGCAAACGACTGATGCCGTCCAGCAAACTAAACTCAGTATGACTATGTAAATGTACAAATGGCTGCATGGTACACCTCCTTTAAGGGCGATGAGCAAAATACACGTTCAATGACTTCTTACGAGCCTTCCAATCTGGCAAAAACTGTGCCACTAGATTGTGAAAGTTCTTGGAATGGTCTAAATATTTAAAATGAGCAAACTCATGAACCATAACGTACTCAATATACGCCTGTGGCCCCTCTAATAAACGAGTGTTCATCTTAATGAGTTGCTTCGCTGGCGTACAAGAACCCCAACGGCTCTTCATGCGCTGCTGTTTTATGGTTGGCATAGGCACATCAATACCTGCCTTGTGAAAGCGCTGATACACGACCTTTGCCCAATGGACAAAGACCTTCTCCCCTAAATTACGCCAATAACTTTGCATTAATTTATGCTTTGCTTCAAAGGTTGTTCCACGAGGCACTACCATAGTAAGAATGGCTTTTCCGTCAAAACCGATATGAGGCTTTCCGTCCTGCTCAACTAGGCGCAACGTAACAGGAATGCCGAGGATTGATAAGCTTTCACCATTCACATACTGCAACGCATCGACGCGCTTGGCATTCAATGCATCAATCTTGTAACGAGCCCGCTCAATGAAGGGCATATTCTCGATAACAAACTTGTCCACCCTATAATCCGGCACATAGGCATTCGCCGACACATGGATCACACCATCCTTTGTAATGCGCATGTTCATGTTCTTCACACGCTTGATGGTTAACTCATATTCAATTCTGTCGCCATTATAGGTAATAGACCTAGTTGTTGAAGTATTCATACCTTTTATTTTATCATAAAACACTCATAAAATCGTAAAATTCTGGTAATTTTAATAGGAATTATTCGATATAGGTAAAATGATAAAATCAGAACCACCCGTAAAACGGGTGGTTTGCTC
>NZ_DXLG01000072.1 GCF_019414865.1 Veillonella sp. | reverse complement strand
GTGATAATATTATACATGCGATTAGCACTCAAAGTTTATGAGTGCTAACAAGAGGTGTCATTATGGATGAAAGAAAACAGCGCATCTTGCGAGCCATAATTGAAGACTACGTTAAATCTGCTGAACCGGTAGGGTCAAGAACCATTGCCAAGAATTATAATCTTGGTATTAGTCCGGCAACAGTGCGAAATGAAATGTCCGATTTAGAGGAGTTAGGCTATTTAGAGCAACCTCATACATCGGCTGGACGTATTCCTTCAGCAAAAGGCTATCGCTTATATGTTGATTCTATGTTGAGTCAACAACCTGTTCCATTACAGGATGCTGAAAAAATTGAAATGTTATGGAAACATTCTAATGGATCGACGAGTGAGCTCTTTTTAAATATGGCTAAATTATTATCTCAAGTAAGCCATAGTATGAGTTTATTCTTAGCTCCAGCCCATGATAGAGCATTAATTAAATACATTCATGTATTGCCGCTCGATTCATATCAAGCTGTCATGGTTGTCATTACTGAAACTGGTGCTCTAGATAATGAATTGATTTACTTTAGTGATGGTGTTTCGCCTGATCTATTGCAAAGTCTGGCTATGCAATTTAGCAATGCTTTACAGAATGTAAGTATTGGTCATGTAACGGCTGAAGCATTAGGAACACTTTTGATTCATATGGAAGGTCCCCAAGGGATTTTGATGATCCTTTCAGAAACATTATTACGAGCAATTAATAAACGTAAGTTGTTCTATTCTGTAGGTACCACGGAGTTGTTAAATCAACCAGAGTTTAAGTCTGTTGAAAAAGTACAACCCTTACTTTCATTAGTGGAAGAGCAAAATCAATTGGGACAACTTTTAAAGGATGATTCACCTACACCTGTGAAGGTAAAGATTGGCGATGAAAATGATACTGAAGCACTACATTCTATGAGTGTGGTACAAGCTGATTTCACAAATCAAGATCAGCCTATTGGTACACTTGCTATTCTAGGACCGACACGTATGGAATATGGTCGTATTATTGGAATGTTGTCTCACATGAAACATATGATGGAATCTATGGTAAAAGAACAAAAATAGAAAGGGTATATAATGGCTGAAGAACAAGACATTAAACAAGAAACAGTAGACGAAACAGCAAATGCTACTAATGTAGAGGAACCGGCTGTGGAAGAAACTGAAGAAGTTGTTGCTGACGCTGCTCACGTATTAGATGAGCTTAAAGCAGATTTCGATAATCGGTATAAGCGTTTGCAAGCTGACTTTGAAAACTTCAAACGTCGTACTAACCAAGAAAAAGAGCAACTTGCAGGATATGTCAAAGGGGATGTACTTACAGATTTACTTCCTGTATTAGATAACTTTGAACGAGCTGTTCAAAGTCCAGCAGAAGGTGATGCTAAGGTATTCCTTGATGGATTTATCATGATTCATCAAAATTTGATGGCTATGTTATCTAAACATGGTTTAGCCGTTATCGATGCGGTTGGCAAACCATTTGATCCAAATTTCCATCAAGCAATTATGCGAGTGCCGTCAGATGAATATGAATCTGATACGGTATGTGAAGTATTGCAAACTGGCTATACTGTTGATGGTCGTTGTATTCGTCCAGCAATGGTAAAAGTTGTTGAATAGATTATAAAGGTTTTAGGAGGCATATATTATGGCAAAGGTAATTGGTATTGATTTAGGTACTACAAACTCTTGTGTTGCGGTTATGGAAGGCGGCGAACCTACGGTTATTACTAACCAAGAAGGCGCGCGTACAACTCCTTCCGTTGTTGGTTTTGCAAAAAATGGCGAACGTTTAGTTGGTCAATTAGCTAAACGTCAAGCTGTATCTAACCCAGAAAACACAATCATTTCTATTAAACGTCACATGGGTACTGACTACAAAGTAACTGTAGAAGGTAAATCTTATACACCACAAGAAATTTCTGCTATGATTCTTCAAAAAATCAAAGCTGATGCAGAAGCTTACTTGGGCGAACCTGTAAAACAAGCTGTTATTACAGTTCCTGCATACTTTACAGATGCTCAACGTCAAGCTACTAAAGACGCTGGTGCGATTGCTGGTCTTGAAGTACTTCGTATCATCAACGAACCTACAGCAGCTGCTCTTGCATATGGTGTAGATAAAGATGAAGACGGTAAAGTTCTTGTATTTGATCTTGGTGGTGGTACATTCGACGTATCTATCCTTGAACTTGGTGATGGCGTATTCGAAGTATTGGCAACATCTGGTAATAACCATCTTGGTGGCGATGACTTCGACCAACGTATCATGAACTACCTTATTGAAGAATTCAAAAAAGAAACTGGTATCGATTTATCTAATGATAAATTAGCTGACCAACGTTTAAAAGAAGCTGCTGAAAAAGCTAAAATTGAATTGTCTGGCGTAGCTAGCACAAATATCAACTTGCCATTCATCACAGCTGATGCTACAGGTCCTAAACACTTGGATGTAACATTGACTCGTGCTAAATTCGAAGAATTGACAGCTGATTTGGTACAAGCTACTATTGAACCTACTCGTAAAGCTATGAACGATGCTGGTTTATCTGCATCCGATATCGATAAAGTATTGTTAGTTGGTGGTTCTAGCCGTATTCCAGCTGTACAAGAAGCTATTAAAAAAGTATTGGGTAAAGAACCAACTAAAAACGTTAACCCTGATGAATGTGTAGCTATCGGTGCTGCTATTCAAGGTGGTGTATTAGTAGGTGAAGTAAAAGACGTATTGTTACTTGATGTAACTCCATTGTCTCTTGGTATCGAAACAATGGGTGGTGTATTCACACGTATTATTGATCGTAACACTACAATTCCTACATCTAAATCTCAAGTATTCTCTACTGCAGCAGATAACCAACCATCTGTAGATATCCATGTATTGCAAGGTGAACGTGAGTTCGCAGCAGATAATAAAACATTGGGTCGCTTCAACTTGGATGGTATCCCAGCAGCTCCTCGTGGGGTTCCTCAAATCGAAGTAACATTCGACATCGACGCTAACGGTATCGTACATGTAAAAGCAAAAGACTTGGGTACTCAAAAAGAACAAAAAATTACAATCACTTCTTCTAGCGGTTTAAAAGAAGACGAAATCGATCGCATGGTTAAAGAAGCTGAAGCACATGCAGCAGAAGATAAAGCTAGAAAAGAAGAATTAGATGTTAAAAACAATGCAGATTCCTTGGTATACCAAGCTGAAAAAGCATTGAAAGAACTTGATGGTAAAGGCGACACAGCTTTGTTGAAAGAAGTTGAAGAAGCAAAAGATAAATTGAAAAAATCTATCGAAGCAGGCAACATCGAAGATATCAAAAAAGACAGTGAAGCTTTGGAACAACCATTACATAAATTAGCTGAGCAAATGTATGCAGCAGCACAACAAGCTCAACAAGCAGCTGGTGGTGCAGAGCAAGGTCAACAACAAACAAAATCTGATGACAATGTAGTTGATGCTGATTACACAGTAGTGGATGACGATAAGAAATAAGAAGGGTTGGTAACTAATGGCACGTGATTATTATGACATCTTAGGGGTCAGTAAAAATGCCTCTCAAGATGAAATCAAAAAGGCCTTCCGTAAAAAGGCACGCCAATACCATCCAGATGTAAATAAAGATAATCCTAAGGAAGCGGAAGCAAAGTTTAAAGAAGCGAACGAAGCTTACGAAGTATTGTCTGACGAAACTAAAAAAGCTCAATATGACCAATTCGGCCACGACGCCTTCAAACAAGGAGGCGGCGCTGGCGCCGGTGGTTTCCAAGGAGGCTTTGGCGGTTTCGGTGGTCAAGCTGGCGGCTTTGGTGATATCTTTGGCGACATTTTTGGTGGCATGTTTGGCGGTGGTCGCCAACAACAAGGCCCTCAAAAAGGCAATGACTTGCGCGAAGATATTGATATTTCCTTTGAAGATGCAGCCTTTGGTAAATCTATGGAAATAGAAGTGCATCGTCATGAAGAATGTGATCACTGTCATGGTACTGGTGGTGAACCAGGATCTCGTGTCGATACTTGTCCAAACTGTCATGGTTCTGGTCAAGAAGCGGTTATTCAAAATACTCCATTTGGACGTATGCAATCCGTTCGCACTTGTTCTCGTTGTCATGGTACTGGTAAAAGCATTGAAAAACCTTGTTCTAAATGCCGTGGTACAGGTGAAATGCTTGCTAAGCGCAAGATTTCTATCAAGATTCCAGCTGGCGTAGACAGCGGTTCTCGCTTACGTGTAGCTAATGAAGGGGAACCAGGTATTTTGGGCGGTCCTAAGGGTGACCTTTACGTATATATCTTTGTTCGTCCTCATAAGGAATTTGAACGAAATGGTAATGACGTTATTAGCCGTGTAAATATTAGTTTTGCTCAAGCTGCATTAGGTGCTACTATACAAGTTAACACCTTAGATGGTAAAGTAGAGTTAAAGATCCCAGAAGGTACTCAAACGGGAACGGCATTCCGCGTAAAGGGCAAAGGTATTCCATATTTGCGTAACCCTAAGCAACGAGGGGACCAACATATTGTGGTAACTGTTCAAACGCCTAAGAAGTTGACAGATACTCAACGTGAGTTGTTATTACGCTTTGCAAACGAAAGTAACGAAGATGTAAATAACTTACAAGTGAGCAAAAGTCTTTTTGAAAAAATTAAGGACGTTTTGACTAAATGAACAGCTCATGTGAAGGAATGGTTTGTTCCGTCACATTCCCTATAAAGGAGCATATATGCAGTGGATAGAAGTATCCATTGTCTGTGAAAGAGTAGCCACCGATGAGGTGACTACTCTTTTTGACGATTATGCAGACAATGGAATTATAGAAGAAGATGTAGAAAATCAGCCCAATTTAATTAAATTAACAATGTATGCGGATCCATCTTTGGATGTAGATACAATTAAGTCAGATATAGAAAATCGTCTTACAGAGGCAAATATTAGTGTTACATCAATTAATGCTAATATATTAGATGAATCTACATGGCTTAATTCTTGGCAACAATATATTGAACCCACAGAAATCCTACCAAATTTGATTATTAAACCAGCTTGGCAGGAATACGATAATGTGGATCATAAAACTATTATAGAAATCGATTCAGATATTTCTTTTGGTACTGGATCCCATGAGACTACACGGACTTTTGCAGAGTTATTGAAATCTTATAGTGAATCTATGGATCTTGACACTGTTACTTGTTTAGATATTGGTACTGGCACTGGTATCCTTTTATTGGTAGCAGCTCAGTTAGGCATCAAACATTTAGTTGGTATTGATATAGAAGAGTATGCTGCTAATCAAGCGCGCATTAACTGTGAGAATAATCATGTATCAGCAGAAATAATTTGTGGTAATTTGGATAGTGATTTTAATGGTACTGCTCAAATAATTTTAGCGAACCTAACAGTAGATCCTCTTAAAATACTATTACCTCAAATTGGTAAGAAACTGGATGATCAAGGCATTTTAATCATTAGTGGTATTATAGATGATCGGTATGATGAAATCATGCCATATATTGAGGCTAATTGGCATATTATTGAGGAGCGCATTGCGGGGCCTTGGCATACATTTGCGCTAGAAAAGCGATGAAAAAGATTTTTATTCCTACACCATTAGATGAAACCATAGAATTACCGACAGATGTGACACATCATGTGTTACATGTATTTCGTCATAATATGGAGAAACCCATAACTGTTACCGGCAGTGACAATCGTTGTGGTACATATCAAATTACAGAAGAAATAGATGGTAAAGCTCAAGCAAAACTTATTGAATACGTAGAGTCAAATGTATCTTCTAATCGTACTATCCTTGTTCAATCATTATTAAAAGGTGAAAAGCTGGAATGGGTATTACAAAAGGCGACAGAGTTAAATGTTGATACAGTCTATCTTGTATCTACCGCTAATTGTGTTGCTAAATATGATGACAAGAAATTACAAACAAAGGCTACTCGTTGGGAGAAAATAATGCTAGAAGCAGCTCAACAATGTGGTCGAAATCAACTGCCAACACTTGTAGTCGGTGAAAAGCTTTCACAAGTATTAGAAATCGAATCCAACGCATTAAAATTGGTAGCCTATGAAAATGAAGATGGACATACTATTAAAGATATTCTTTCGCAGGTCAACTCTGATGAGTCTATTACAGACATACTAATCTGTATTGGTCCAGAAGGGGGCTATCAAGAGAAGGAAATCAATGCTATTATAGAGAGTGGTGGAAAATCAGTTTCCCTTGGTAATACTATTTTGCGAGCTGAAACTGCTGCTATTGGATCATTAGCAATGATTCAATATGAATTAGAATTATAAAATCAATAAGAATAGAGAGGTGCAATGAAAACCGTTGCGTTTACAACCTTAGGGTGTCGTGTTAATCAATATGATACAGATGCCATGAAAGGTTTATTTTTACAAAATAATTACGAAGCTGTAGACTTCGATGAAAAAGCAGATATCTATGTAATTAATACATGTTCTGTAACAAATATGGGGGAAAAGAAATCCCGTCAATTGATTCGCAAAGCGAAGCGTCAAAACGAAGATGCCTATGTGATTGTAACTGGTTGTTATGCTCAGCTTGATCCAGATGCAATTGCTGCTATCGATGGTGTTAATCTCGTTATCGGTACCAATAACCGGTCAAAAATCGTTGAGCTCGTAGAACAATTGGAATCTACAGAGCGTCAAATCAATGCTGTACGGGATATCATGAACGAATCCAACTTTGAAGAAATGCCATTATATGGTAATGAATCTGATAAAGCTCGTGCATTCATGAAAATTCAAGAAGGTTGTAATAACTACTGTGCCTTTTGTATCATTCCTTATACTCGAGGAAAATTAAAATCTCGTAAAGTTGATGATATTGTACAAGAAGCAAAACGATTAGTAGAACATGGATTCCATGAAATCGTATTAACGGGCATTCATTTGGGAAATTACGGCGTTGAATTGCCAGGTCGTCCTACATTAGCCGATGTAGTCAAAGCCTTATTAGAGATTCCTGATTTATACCGCATTCGTTTCGGTTCCATTGAATCTGTAGAAGTTTCTGATGAGTTAGTAGAATTAATGGCTACTAATAAACGTGTTTGTCCACATTTGCATTTACCTCTACAAGCCGGTTCTGATCATGTATTAAAGTTGATGAAACGCCATTATACATTGCAAGAATATAAAGATTTGATTGCAAGTTTACGTTCTCGTATTAAGGATTTATCAATTACCACTGATATCATTGCAGGATTCCCGCAAGAAACAGATGAAGACTTTGAAGAAACCTTAAATACAGTTCGTGAAATTGGATTTACCCATATTCATGCCTTCCCATACTCTATTCGTGAAGGCACACCTGCAGCTACTATGCCAGATCAAGTACCAGAAGCTGTAAAGAAAACTCGTGTAGCACTTTTGAATGGGCTTAGCCAATCTGGCTATGAAGCATACGCAAAATCTCGCATTGGTAAGCCTGGTGAGATTCTCATCGAAAAGGAAGAGAATGGATACTACATGGGTTTAACAAATGAGTATGTAAATGGTAAAGTTAAATCTGATGGGACACATAAAATTGGTGATCTCATTGGTGGTACTGTTGTAGGTTTAGAAGATAATTATTTGATTATTGAATAAGGAGTTATAGTATGAGTGACTGCATTTTCTGTAAAATTATCAATGGCGAAATTCCATCTAAAAAAGTGTTAGAAAACGATAAATTCTATGCATTTCATGATATTGAACCAGTGAAAAAAGTACATGTTTTAATTGTACCTAAAAACCATGTTTCCAATATTGCTCATCTTAACGAAAATAATGAGGACTATGTAGAAGGTTTATTGCCATTCGTTCGTGATGTAGCTAAAGAACTTGGTATTTCTAAAGATGGTTATCGTTTGATTTTTAATACTGGTAAAAAAGCTGGTCAAACTGTATTTCATATGCATGCTCATCTCTTAGGTGGCGAAGAAATGGGATGGCCAGAAGCTTAAAATTAGGTATAATGTATTCTTTTTATAATAC
>NZ_DXLG01000071.1 GCF_019414865.1 Veillonella sp. | reverse complement strand
TCTACATCTACATCTACAGTATTCTAATTTATAAGATAGAAACTGGCTATAATATTAGTTTCCTACACTGCCCCACAAGTTAAGGATGACAACCCCAACTACAATAAGACCTATCCCCAAAATGGTGTAAATATTATAGCCCTCACTAAAGATAAAGACTGAAATGAGTGCTGTCACCACGAGGCCTACGCCAGACCAAGTAGCATAGGTAACACTAAGCGGAAGATATTTCAGTACATGCGTCAATGTATAGAAAGATCCTACATAGCCAAGCACACAAGCAACGGTCTGTAACGGCCTCGTAAAGCCATCAGAGGCTTTCAACATGGTCGTAGCAAATAGCTCAAGCCCTATAGATAAGGCAAGTAAAAAATAAGATAACATAACATAACACCTCCTACAAAAAAGAGAGGGACTATCCCTCTCTTTTATATGGTCTATATATAATACTTATATATTATATCGCATATGATAAGGTTTTGAAATGATTTAGCTCACTTTATAAGAATCCGAAATGATTTAGCTCAATTTATGAGCTTTTTAAAACCTTGTTTCATACGATTATAGACGTTCGATAACAGCTTGCGCCATTTCTGTTGTACCTACCCGTTTTAAACCGTCACGGTAGATATCGCCTGTGCGGTAACCATCAACGAGCACTTGGTCCACAGCTTTTTCAATTGCGTCAGCCACTTGAGGTAAATCAAGGGAATGACGGCACATCATAGCTGCGGACAAGATTGTGCCCAATGGGTTCGCCAAGTTTTGGCCCATAATATCTGGTGCAGAACCGTGGATTGGTTCGTACAATGCTGTGCCAGTACCCATGGATGCAGATGGTAAAAGCCCGATGGAACCAGAGATTACAGCGCCTTCGTCAGACAAGATATCGCCGAACAAGTTTGTTGTCACGATAACGTCGAATTGTGCAGGATTTACAACGAGTTGCATTGCTGTATTATCTACGTAGAAGTAATCTGTTGCGATGTCTGGATTAGCTGCAGCTTTCTCTTGCGCGATTTTACGCCACAAACGAGAAGAAGCCAATACATTTGCTTTATCTACAGATACAACCTTTTTGTTACGTTTGCGAGCTGTTTCCATAGCAATGTCCATGATGCGCTCTACTTCGTAACGGCTGTATGTTTCTTTATCCCATGCGAACTCGTTAGCACCTTCCCCTTGTGCCTCTTCGCGTTCGCCGAAATAAATACCGCCAGTCAACTCACGAACGATAACGAAATCTACATCTTGTACGAGTTCCTTTTTAAGAGGGGAATACTCTTGCAAGGATGGATAGATTTTTACAGGACGCAAGTTACAGAACAAGCCAAGCTCCTTACGAAGACCTAAAATTGCTTTCTCAGGACGAATAGCAGGATCTACATTATCCCATTTAGGACCACCTACAGCGCCAAGCAATACAGCATCAGCCGCTTTACAAGCCTCGATAGTATCCTCAGTCAAAGGCACACCGTATGCATCAATAGACGCACCGCCCGCTTTTTTATCTATCCAATTAACTTTTACACCGGCTTTCTCAAAAGCCACATCACACACAGCCTTCGCTGCAGCAATAATCTCAGTACCGATACCATCGCCAGGAATCAATACGATATTCTTTTCGCTCATATTACCTCTCCATATAACCAATATTATGGATGAACCACAAACTCATCTTTCGTTATTCCACCGCTAGAAATCTATATAACCGGTGTCGAGCCTTCACACTCACAAGAGCCGAATGCTCGTCTCTCCTCCCGTTTCTCTGCCATAAAGCCATTCAAGATTATGATAGCTACAAGAGTCTTAAAGTTTTTAACAAAACCAAAAGAAAAAAATACGTAGATCCGAGGTGCATGCGCTAACGCGACTTTAGCAGGTCAAGGCTATGCCGCAGACCGTTAAGCTAGTGGAGCGGCGGCGCATCACCGAGGATCGGCAACGTAATATTATTTACGGTTTTTCGCAAAGTTCACAAGACCACCAGCTGCCGCAATATCTTGAATGAATTGTGGCAACTCAGTCCCTTGGTATTGTTCGTTTTTAGTCAAGTTGTACACGATACCTTTAGACAAGTCTACGCCGATTGCATCGCCAGCGTCGATACGGTCTACTTGTTCGCCGATTTCAACTACTGGTAAACCAATGTTGATAGCATTACGGAAGAAGATACGGGCAAAGGAGTGTGCAATGATAACAGGTACGCCTTTTGCTTTGATAACGCCTGGTGCGTGTTCACGGGAGGAACCACAGCCAAAGTTTTTACCAGCTACCATGATTTCGCCAGCTTTCACATTTGGCGCGAATGTAGTATCAATGTCCTCCATCGCATGTTCAGCCAATTCGTTCCAGTCAGCAATCGCCAAGTAACGAGCTGGAATGATTACGTCTGTATCTACATCGTCGCCGTAGCGCCAGATTTTTTTGCTTTCAAAATCCATATTAAACCTCCTCAGGGCCTGCAATGCGGCCTAATACAGCACTTGCTGCCGCCACGTAAGGGCTTGCCAAATATACTTCAGAATCAACGTGACCCATACGACCACGGAAGTTACGGTTTGTAGTGGAAACAGTGCGTTCCCCTTCAGCCATGATACCCATGTAACCACCTAGGCAAGGGCCACATGTTGGCGTGGACACTGCGCAGTCAGCTTGAATAAAGATGTCCAATAAACCATCTTTCATAGCTTGATCGTATACATCTTGGGAACCAGGAATTACGATACAACGAACGAATGGGGCTACTTTGCAACCTTTGAAGATTTCCGCTGCTGCCACCAAGTCTTCGTAACGGCCATTTGTACAGGAACCGATGATAACTTGGTCGATTTTAATATCTTTGTCGATTTCGTTGATGTAATGTGTGTTAGATGGCAAATGAGGGAATGCTACCACTGGTTGCAATTTGGACAAGTCAATGGTAATTGTTTGAGCATATACTGCATCAGCATCTGGAGCGATTGATTCAACAGGACGATTTACGCGGCCTTTGATGTATTCTTCAGTGACTGCATCGTAAGGGAATACGCCACATTTACCGCCCGCTTCGATAGCCATGTTACAGATTGTAAGACGATCTGCCATAGTCATGTGTTGTACGCCGTCACCAGCGAATTCAAGAGCCATGTAACGAGCGCCGTCTACGCCGATTTGTCCGATTAAATCAAGGATTACGTCTTTACCAGTTACCCATTTGTTAGGTTTACCGATAAGCTCAACCTTGATTGTTTCAGGCACTTTGAACCAAGTTTTACCTTCTGCCATAGCAACGCCCGCATCAGTAGAGCCTACGCCTGTGGAGAATGCATTTACCGCACCATATGTACAAGTGTGGGAGTCAGCACCAATCATCATTTCCCCAGGACCGATAAGGCCTTTTTCTGGCAAAATAACGTGCTCAATCCCCATTCTACCGACTTCAAAGTAGTTTGTAATGCCATGTTCGCGTACGAAATCGCGCATGACTTTCGCTTGTGTAGCAGATTGAATATCTTTATTTGGTGTGAAATGATCTGGCACCAAGTAGATTTTATGACGGTCAAATACAGGTTTGCCGATTTTTAAGAACTCTTTACGCGCCGGTGGGAATGTGATGTCGTTCATCAAAACAGCGTCCAAATGACATTCGATGATTTGGCCTGGCTTTACAACATCAAGACCCGCGTGGCGAGCCATATTCTTTTCAGTAATGGTCATACCCATATTATTCTTCCTCCTGTTGTTCTAGCTCCATAGCTAGGAATACTGAGTTAACTGCATTAATATATGCGTTCACACTTGATTTAACGATATCGGTGCTAATACCACGACCATGGTACAAGCGACCGTTGTATTCTACCTTAAGGGTTGCTTCCCCAAGGGCATCTTTACCGGCTGTGATGGCACGGATTTGGTAGTCTTTTAAGCTAATTGGCAAGCCAACCACACGTTCAACTGCTTTAAGGGATGCGTCTACTGGACCATCACCTACGGCAGCATCAGCTTTCTCCCCTTCTGGGGTCATGAGGCGAACGTCAGCATATGCGTAGCCTTTTTCACCTAATTTGTAGTATTGAGCCACAAGCTCGAATGCTTTTTTATGATGTAAGTTATCTACTACAAGAGCGATAATGTCATCATCGTATACTTGTTTTTTACGGTCTGCCAATTCTTTGAATTTAGCGAAGAGGTCGTTGATTTTCTCTTCTGTGAAAGATTGGAAACCAAGTTTTGCCAAATGATCAGCAAAGGCATGACGGCCAGAGTGTTTACCCAATACGAGGTCTGTTTTTTCAGCCCCTACGGACTCAGGAGTCATGATTTCATATGTTTCAGGATTGCTCATCATACCATGTTGGTGAATACCAGACTCATGAGCAAAAGCGTTAGAGCCAACGATTGGTTTATTTGGAGGAACTACGACACCTGTCAAACGACTCACAAGTTTAGAAACTTTCGTAAATTGTTTTGTATCAATGTTCACTTGAAGGTCGCCGAAGTAATCATGGCGTGTTTTAAGAGCCATTACAACTTCTTCAATCGCTACGTTACCAGCCCGTTCGCCTAGGCCATTAATTGTGCCTTCTACTTGACGTGCACCTGCTTTAATAGCAGCTAACGTATTTGCATTAGCAAGACCTAAGTCATCATGACAGTGAACTGAGATAATTGCATTTTCAATGCCTGGTGTATGTTCTTTAATATAGCGGATTTTATCACCGAACTCATTAGGGTTCATGTAACCTACTGTATCTGGTACATTAATAATTGTTGCACCACCAGCAATGGCAACACCAAATACTTGACATGCGAAATCTAAATCAGAGCGTGCCGCATCTTCACCAGAGAACTCGATTTCATCAACCTTACCTTTTGCATATGCCAATACGGATTTAACCTTATCCAATACCTCTTGGCGAGTCATTTTTAATTTATATTCCATATGAAGCTCGGAAATAGCAATGAATACATGCAAACGGCTACGTTCCGCATCTTTCAATGCATCAATCGCTTTTTGTACGTCCTTTTCATTAGCACGTGCCAACGCACAAATTGTTGCGCCTTTCACTTCGCGTGCAATCGTTTGTACTGCTTCAAAATCTCCAGGGGATGCTGCTGGGAAACCAGCCTCGATTACGTCGATGCCGAGGCGTACTAGGCCTTTCGCAATTTCAATTTTTTCAGGAGTTTGTAAAGACACACCTGGTGTTTGTTCCCCATCACGAAGGGTTGTATCGAAGAAATATACGCGATTTTGATCCATAATCTTCACCTTTTCTGTACTAATAAAACATAACGCTGATTATATCTATCCATTGTGAAAGTTTAGTAAAACCGCCAATTTCAACACTATTCGGCTAATGCCAACACAGATACATCAAATCAGTAATTTTACTAGACTTTTACAATAAAAAAAAGCCCCTCAGAACAACTGTCGTTGCTCAAAGGGGCGTTATATTCATAACACGGTACCACCCTAATTGGGACTCGTTGCGGGTATAACGGAACCACCGTCGATGACTACTGCTGAATTCGCCACCAAAGCTCACGGGAGAGTGTCAGCGTACAACCTCTATTGCCTCGCACCAACCGGCAACTCTCTGAAAGCAGGATCTGTAAACCTTTATACCCATTCATAGCTCGTATTTAAGATATAAAGGTATTATACGGTATTCTATAGAACTGTGTCAACAGGATGGACATGTGAGTTTTGTGAAAACACAGTTTTATCGTTACAATTTGATATCCCCCCATGATCTCACGCATACTGTAAATAAGCAGTACCAATGATTGGAGGAATTATTATGAGTGGTTCAAGCAAATTCTTCTTTATTTTATCGGGTATTGTAAGCATTATCCTGGGGATATTCTTACTCTTAAATCCCGTTATTAATCTCATAGCTTTTGCCTGGCTTTTTTCTATTATCTTTTTCGTCAGTGCGGTCAGCTCTATTATAAATTATTTTACGTTATCGTCTGAATTACGTAGCGGCTGGTATCTTATCAGCGGCATTATCAATGCTCTATTCGGTATCTATTTAATATCCGGCGGATTTGCATTCCTACCGTTAGTATTCCCGATCACAATCGGCATCTGGATGGTAATTGAAGCCATCTTTATTTTCATTAAATCAAGAAAGTCCGACAGCATGGTATCACTCATGGGACGTAATGCAAAATGGCTTGCACTAATTCTTTTACTATTAGGCCTATTACTCATATTCCAGCCGATTGCTTCCGGTGAGGTATTTATCTACTTTATCGCTTTCGGTTTCTTATTTGACGGAATTTATTCCATCGGTGAGGCTTTTAAAAAATAGAATATAACTAAATAATTACACTATAAGATCGACCAGGTACTGCCAAATAGCTGTCATAAATTACGATGTCTATTTCGTATTTGTGGCAGCTATTTTATTTGTTTTGGCTAGCCGTCATGGTAAATGTATTCGCCTACTACATTTGCAAGTGGTTAGACGCTTTTCTAGCTCTTTTATTTAGCAACTAGCCCAACGCTCTAACATTAGCGTAATAATGGGGTTATAGGACAAAAATTAGTACAACCCTGTAGTAATTTAAAATCCCCTTGATCAGTACCAAGATACTCATCAAAGGGATTATATTAATTATGAAAAAGATAAATAGCCCTTCGTTATCCTAGGATCGCTATTAAATTCAAGTCACATCTTATGCTTTAAATATAACACCATTATGCTCTAGTTGTTCCACTGTTTTTTTACCAATGCCCGGTAGCATCAATACTTCTTGTTTAGTAATTGTTTTAAAATCATCTACTGTGTATAGGCCGGCTTGTGAAAGTGTAATTTGTGCACCGAACCGTATATTGTCATATACCGGATTTCCACGCAAAGCCCCACCTTTAGCAACCTCTACGGGGCTCATATGAGCGGACTCGCGTTTTCCAATATAACTATCATTAGAGTACCGATTTATAACAGTTCGACCGGTAACACGTTCATACGCATCATATAGAGTCTGCCATAATGGACTTTCAAAATCCACTAATTGAGTTGGTAAAAATGAGATAGCAGTATATAAGCTTATTAATTCTCGTGGGTCAGAATCTATATTGCGCACTTGGTCTACCATATACATAATAGCCTCTAAATGATCTTCTACAAAATCGTTCCAGCGCGTTGCATCTTGTAATAACCAATCAATATCTTCATATTCATCAACAAGATCTGCTAATACATCATGGGCTATCTTGCTTTCACCACACTGCAAAGCCAATAGAATATACAGCATATGCATAGGTAACATGATATCCGGAGCCTGATTAAATGCATTTTGTATATCATCGCAACATGCAAGATATCGCTGATATACCTTGCGGCCGCGATCCCAGTTGGCAGCTCCACAACAAGCAACCATCATATACACAAGAAATCCCGAATGATCTTGCTTGTCTCCGTGAAAAACTGGCGTAAAGCAGGCAATCGCATCATTATACATATTATATTCTAAATATATCATCCCCATGTCGATGAGGCAACGCATATAAGGACGCGTCTCTATTATATTCCAATCTATTTTCTTTGGTTTTTTCAACGATTCTACTAGCTGTTTCAACTGATAAATTTGAAAGCTTGGATGTAACTCAAGGGCTATGAGTTCTCGTTTAGCATCTACTTCATCAGGACATAATGCAAGGATTTCATTGTATAACTTCCTTGATTTCTCATTCGTATCAGCCTCTTCTGCAGCCTCATATAAATCACGTAATTTCATTTCTATCGTATTATTAAAATCACCACGATTATATTGAGTCATAAATGCTTCTAACAAATCCTCAATAGATTTGAAATCAGATTCATGTTCGGATACAAATTGTTTCTGTAAACGTAATAATAACTCACTATAAAAGTTAAACATAGAGTATCTCCTTATACATATGAACGTAAAAATACTACTCATATGTAATATAGCACGAGGGAATATATTAATTCTAGAGGTAATACCTCGACCTATTAATATCTCATCTGAGGGTTATAGGACAAAAAGTGTTGGTACTTTAATCCCAATCATTGAAAGATAATTTGTCATAGTTATGCAAAT
>NZ_DXLG01000070.1 GCF_019414865.1 Veillonella sp. | reverse complement strand
GTGTATAAGAGACAGTCATTAGGAGGTTCTTATGGCAGTAGATGTTTCTAGAACACAAGATGTGTATAAAGATGCTGGACAAAGTGTAAATTTTACAACATTATTATTAAATCGTAAAGATCGTGACGCTGAACTCGAAGTGATTCAAGATATGGCGGACCGCATTCAAGCTATTAAACGCTCTGTTAGCATTCGTGCAAATGGTGAAGGTTTGGGCATTGCTTTTGGTTTCAGCCGTAAAGCATGGGATTATTTATTCCCTAATGCACCTATACCAAAAGAGTTAGAAGACTTCCAAGGTATTAAAGGTGATAAACAAGACGTACCAGCTGTAGCAGCTGATTTATTCTTACATGTACGTTCCAATGATGAGTCCGTTACATATACTGTAGTGGATCAAATTATGGAGTTCTTACGTCCTATTACATCTGTAGTAGATGAAACTCATGGCTTCCATTATGAACAAGGTCGTGCCATCATTGATTTCGTAGATGGTACTGAAAACCCTGTTGGTCAAGAAGCTGTAGAGTGGGGCGTTATTGGTGATGAAGATCCTGAATTCACTAATGGTTCTTATGCATTTGCTCAAAAATATGAACACGATCTTGATGCGTGGCGTGCGCTTCCTACAGAAATGCAAGAAAAGTTCATTGGCCGTCGTAAATTCAGCGATATTGAGTTAGAAGATGATGAAAAAGATCCAGCAGCTCATAATGTAGTGGCTCAAGATAATCGCGATGATAAAGAACATAAAATCGTGCGTATGAATGTACCGTTTGCTCAACCTGGACAAGGTGTACGCGGTACATACTTTATCGGTTATGCTCGTTACTGGGATGTAACTAAAACAATGCTTACTAATATGTTTACGCAAAATGATAAATTGCTTGATTATTCCAAACCTATTACAGGCATGCTCTTCTTCATTCCATCCCTTGATACATTGGATGCTATTGCAGAAGGTGAATTATAATCCGCATAGCTAGTTTATGCATGATTTATATGGTTTGTGATGCTCAGTTTTGTTAGCAGCATATAATTTGAATGAAAATACCATATAAATTCTATAGAAGCGCTCCTTTTAGGGGCGCTTTTATGCTATGATAAATCTATTAAACTCGTAAAATCCATTGTAGTTATGAATGAGGTATTCCATGAATTATACTAGCACCCGCGGTACCGTTGCGGTAAATGAAACATATGCATTGTTGCACGGCTTAGCAGAGGATGGTGGTCTATATGTACCATCTTTATTCCCTACAAACTGCTTAACTTACAATGATATGAAAGATAAAAACTATCAAGAGGTAGCAGCTATTGTATTATCTAAGTTGTTCCCATGCTTCTCTGAAGCTCATTTAAATGAAATGATCAACTCTGCATACTCTGATGCTAATTTCAGTACTCGTGATATTGCACCATTACATTCCTTATTAGAAAAGGTTTCTGTATTGGAATTATTCCACGGCCGTACACAAGCTTTCAAAGATATGGCATTGTCCTTATTCCCATATCTATTGGTGGCAGCAAAAGAAGCAGAAGGTGAGAAAAAAGAGGTTCTTATCTTAACGGCTACATCTGGTGATACTGGTAAAGCAGCCCTTGAGGGCTTTAAAGATGTACCTGGTACACATATCCAAGTATTCTACCCAACAGATGGCGTAAGTCCTATGCAAGCAGAACAAATGCAAAAGCAAGAAGGGGAGAACGTTAATGTAACGGCTATTCATGGTAACTTTGACGATGCTCAACAATTCTTGAAACGCTTATTCGTTGATAAGTCTACAGCAGAAGAGGTTGCTGCAAAAGGTGTTATGTTCTCTAGTGCGAACTCCATTAACATCGGCCGCTTGGCACCTCAAGTGGTGTACTATGTAAATGCCTATGCTGAGCTCGTAGCACAAGGTGCTATTCACGAAGACGAAGCTTTCAACGTAGTAGTGCCAACAGGTAACTTTGGTAATATTTTGGCTGCTTACTATGCTAAAAAAATGGGTATTCCTATTGGTAAATTGATTTGTGCATCCAACCAAAACAATGTGCTTACTGAGTTCTTTGAAACTGGCACATACGATATGAATCGTCCATTCTATACAACGATTTCTCCATCTATGGATATTCTTGAATCCTCCAACTTTGAACGTTTCTTGTACTATATCTCTGGTGAAGATAGTGAACGTACCGCTGGTTGGATGAAAGATCTTAAAGCAACAGGTAAATTGACTGTAAATGAAGAAGAGTTCAGTCGTGTTAAAGCTAATTTCGCAGGTGCTTATGTTGATGATGAAGAAACAAAAGCCATCATTGAACAAGTGTACAACTCCTATGGTTATGTGATGGACCCTCATACGGCGGTAGCTATGGGTGCATACATGAAGGAATTAGAAAAACATCCTGAAGATGGTGCACGCCATACAATTATTGCGTCTACTGCACATCCATTTAAATTCCCTACAGCCATTTGCGAGGCTTTAGATATCAAAGTGGGTGATACACCGTATGAAAGCTTAGATAATATTTCTGCTGTAACGGGTGTAGCATTCCCTAAACAATTGGAAGCTTTGAAATCTAAACCATTGCGTTTCACAAAAGCAATCGATAAAGAGAATATGAAACAAGAAATTCTTGATTTTGTAGATACATTCTCTAAATAATATGATGCCGCCTTTCATTAGAAGGGCGGCATATATTTTGATTTTGTAAACTATGTATCTCCTGTATATCGGATTGCTTATATAGATAATACAGGCAGTAACTATGTAGTTACATTATAGTAGAAGTGTATAGGGAGGTAGTATGGCTAAAAAAGGCCTTATGTACGCATTGCTATCGGCTCTTTTGTTGAGTACGATGAATTTATTCGTAAAGATGCTAGGCTCTAATATTCCTTCTGGGGAAATTGCCTTTTTCCGCGGCTTATTTGGTACGGTAGCGGTTCTTATCGTTATGTATACCCAAGGCATCCGATTCTCTAAAGAAGATAGAGGACATCTACTAATGCGCGGTTTATACGGCGGCTTTGGCATGGTTTGTAACTTTATTGCCTTAGTGCATTTAAAGTTATCTGATGCAACGATTTTATTTCAAACCTCAGGTATATTTGTATTGATATTTAGCGCCTTATTTCTTAAAGAACGGGTACCTAAAGGGGCTGGTAAATGGCTTCTTTTGATCTTTGTAGCTGTAATGGTTATGGTAAATCCATTTAGCTTTACCGGCTTTACTTGGTTCGCCTTAGTAGCTATTTTAGGGGCTGCTTTATCTGCGGCTGCGTATACAACGATTCGCCTTATATCTAAGCGAGGTAAACATAGTAATTTCGAAATTATGGCGTATTTTATGATTACAGGTATGATTGCAGGGCTTGTTACAACTGACAAACTCGTTATGCCTCAAGGCACAGATTGGCTTATCATCTTGGCGATTGGTGGTATAAGTGTAGTGGCTCAGTTCTTCTTGACTGGTGCCTTTGTTACAACTAACGCTGTAGTGGCACAATTCTTACAATATGTTGGTGTATTCATCAGTTCCTTCTACGGCTTCTTGTTCTTTGGTGAAAGCTTATCTATTGAAACGATAGGCGCTGGTGTGGCGATGTTCGTATCTTCTGTTATGTTGGCTCGCCTCAAAGAACAAAGTGGACCTTTACAAGAAGGAAAGGTTATAGAGGATAAAATTAAATAATTGTCGAATCTATACAATAATAGACGTTGTATGACAGTAGAGGTGCTAATCACATTCGTGATTGGCACCTTTTAACATGGTGCGAAAAATACGCATGATTACTGGTTTGTTACAATAATAGATAGGATTATGAAAAACTATATTAAATAAATTCGAAAGACTACATCGAAAATTCTTGACATCTCTTCATCTTTCCTTTATGATTAGTACAGTTATTAACGCATTCTCAATTAAGTGTATCTAGGAGTAGTGAGAACATGAAAGATTTTTTGAACGATTTTAAAGCTTTTGCATTCAAAGGTAACATGATGGACCTTGCTATTGGTATGATTATTGGGGCTGCTTTCACAGCGTTGGTTAACTCCGTTGTAAGCAACTTGTTCATGCCTATTATCAGCTTGTTCACAGGCGGTATTGATTTCAGTAACTTGTACTTGCCATTAAATGCTGCATCTAAAGATGCATTTATGTCTGGTGCTGATATTAATACAGCTCGTGCAGTTGGTTCTGTATTGCCATACGGTACATTTATTACTGATTTGATTCAATTCTTAATCTTGGCGTTCGTTGTATTCTTGATGGTTCGCGCATTAGCTAAAATGATGAAAAACGCGAAAGAAGAAGAAGCTGCTGAAGCACCTACAACTAAAGAATGTCCATTCTGTAAAACAGAAATTCACATTGATGCAGTTAAATGTCCTAACTGTACAGCAGATTTGAAATAATTCAAATTTAAAGCTACATAAAAGGAGTAAGGCCTAGGCCTTACTCCTTTTTGTTGTATTACGCCAGCTTTCTAGTATAAAATATAAGTATATAATAGAAATATATAATATTAACTTTTATGCGAAATTCTTGGGCGTGTATTATAAGACGTTTTTGGAGGACTTATACATATGGAAAAAAAACCTCTAGTTGTTGTAAACGGTTTAGTCCGTAAAGATGCAATTGCTTATTTAAAAGAGCACGTAGATGTGCGCCAATGGACTGAAAAGACTGTAATGCCTCGTGAGACATTAAAGGAATGGCTCGTTGATGCGGATGGTTTGTGGTGTGTTCGCCCTTTAGATGTAGACGGTGATCTTGTAAAAAATGCACCTAATTTAAAGGTTATTGCTCAAGCAGCTGTGGGGTATGATAATGTAAAAATTGATGAATTAACAGCAGCAGGCATTCCTTATGGCAATACGCCAGGTGTTCTTAATGAAACCGTAGCAGAGCTTGCTTTTACATTGATTGCCACTGCTAGTCGTCGTATTCTGGAAAATGCTAATTTCGTAAAAGAAGGACGCTGGGCTCAAAGACCATCTAATATTAAGGGATTTGATTTAAGTCGCCGCACCCTTGGTATTATTGGTATGGGCGCTATTGGTGTATCTATTTCACGTCGTGCCCGTGCATTCGGTATGACTGTGGTATACCATAATCGTAATCAGCGTATTGATGACAAGATTCATAAAACTACGTATATGGAATTAGATGACTTGTTAGCTACTAGTGATGTAGTTTGTGTGATGGCTCCACTAACAGATGAAACATATCACATGTGTGATGAAGCATTCTTCAAAAAAATGAAGAATACTGCATTGTTTGTTAATGTTGGCCGTGGACCTATCGTTGATACAGATGCTTTGATTAATGCCCTAAAAACAGGTGAAATCGATTACGCAGCACTTGACGTAACTGATCCAGAGCCATTGCCAGCAGATCATCCATTATTGGATGTTGAGAACTGTCTTATCGTACCACATATTGGTTCTTATACTGATCGTACGCGTTATGATATGTCTATTTTGACGGCTGACAATATTATTGCTGGCGTTCATAAGAAACCATTAAAGACCTGTGTTAATGAAGAAGTTAACTATAAGAAACCAGAAATGGATGTAGAGTCTGCCTTAGAAGAGCTTAAAAAAGCTGGTATAGACTTAGCTGATTTCGACTAATATCACAAGACCTCAAAAGATATGCGGTATTATGCAAAATATGGTAAAATAAAAGAATATTTATCCTATGGAGGTTAGAACGTTGGAACATAAAGATATTGAAAAAACTGTAGCTCCTGAAGAAGTTGTGTCTGTTAACTTTATCGAAGCTATCATCAACAAAGATAACGAAACTGGCAAATACGGTGGTCGTGTGTTAACTCGCTTCCCGCCAGAACCAAATGGTTACTTACATATTGGTCATGCTAAATCTATTTGTCTTAACTTTGGTATTGGCAAACAGTACAATGGCTTAACAAATCTTCGTTTTGATGATACGAATCCTGCAAAAGAAGATGTTGAATACGTAAACTCCATCATGGAAGATGTAAAATGGCTCGGCTTTGATTGGACTGATGAACCACGTTATGCATCTGACTATTTTGGTCAAATGTACGAATATGCTAAGAAATTAATCACTCTTGGCAAAGCGTATGTAGATGATCAAACGGCTGATGAAATTAAACAAACCCGTGGTGATTTCTCTACACCTGGTGTTAATAGCCCATACCGCGATCGTAGCGTAGAAGAAAACTTGAAACTCTTCGAAGAAATGAAAGATGGTAAATACGCTGATGGTGAAAAGGTATTGCGTGCAAAAATCGACATGGCTCATCCTAATATCGTTATGCGTGACCCTGTTATTTATCGTATTGTAAATACAGAACATCATAACACAGGCAATGAGTGGAAGATTTACCCTATGTATGACTTTGCTCATCCTATTGAAGATGCTATCGAACGTATTACACACTCTATCTGTACTTTAGAGTTTGAAGTTCATCGTCCATTGTATGATTGGGTACTTGAGGATTGGGATGATACTGAAATTCCGCAACAAATTGAGTTTGCTCGTTTAAATGTAACTAAAATGGTTATGTCCAAACGTAAATTGCGTGCACTTGTGGAAGCTGGTCTCGTAGCTGGCTGGGATGATCCTCGTATGCCTACTATTTCTGGTTTGCGTCGTCGTGGTTACACGCCAGAAGCAATTCGTGATTTCTGCGATCGCATTGGCGTCGCTAAAGCTGATAGCGTTGTTGATATTGCTTTGCTTGAGTTCTGTATCCGTGAAGATTTAAAACTCAAAGCTACACGTCCTATGGTAGTTATTGATCCTGTGAAAGTTGTTATTACGAACTATCCAGAAGGTCAAACTGAACTTTGCACAGTTGAAAATAATCCAGAAAATGAAGAGTTGGGTAACCGTGAAGTTGTATTCGGTCGTGAAATCTACATTGAACGCAATGACTTTATGGAAGAGCCAGTTAAGAAATTCTTCCGCTTGGCACCAGGTAAAGAAGTACGCTTAAAAGGTGCATACTTCATTACATGTACTGATGTTATCAAAGATGAAAATGGCAATATTACAGAAATACACTGTACATATGATCCAGAAACTAAGAGCGGTAGCGGTTGCACTCGTAAGGTAAAAGGGACATTGCACTGGGTTGAAGCATCTACTGCAGTAGATATTGAATCTCGCTTATATGATTATTTACTTAAAGAAGATTCCGATGGTAAAGACTTCTTGGGCGATTTCAACCATGACTCCTTACAAGTATTCCATAGTAAAGGGGAAGCATGTCTTGCTAATACTGTACCAGGAGACCATTTCCAATTCTTGCGCCAAGGTTACTTTGTAACTGATAAAGATAGCACACCAAATCATATCGTAATGAACCGTATTGTTGGGTTACGAGATAGCTGGGCTAAGGCACAAAAGAAATAATTTAGTCAGTCATATACGTTGCTAAGATAATGATAAAGAACCGCTCCATTAAGGGCGGTTCTTTACTACTGTGTTGTTACTATAAATGTTGAGAGTTTGTGACATTAACATTTCACTAGAGGAGACATATGAAAAAATTAGTATTACTTGCTACTGCAGCTGCTGTATTAGTATCTGTTCCAGCAATAGGTTCTGCAGCAAACATTAAGTCCGTTTTGAATAAAAGTCAAACTGTAACATATCAAGGTGTTAAATTACCTGAAGGTGTTACAATGTATCAAAATAATCCTAAAGCACTTTTTGCAGGCGAGGCAAAAAAAGATATTAAATCTGTGTTTATAGAAGCGGGTGCTACCTCTGCTAATGTATCTACATTGAATATTAAAAACGAAAATGAAATGAACTATGCTGTATATGGTGATGTAGTATTAGGAAAGCAATTATCTGGTCGCATGAGTGAAACTAAGCATGTCAATGCAGATCCATCTTCACTAGGTGCACTTGCCTCTGCTATTAATAAGGGGGATAGTCCAATCCTTGGTACTTTCACAGTTGTAACGCCATTAGCTAAACAAGGTAATGTATATGAAGGAATATTAAAATATAAAAGCGTAGCTAATAATAATTCTTATAATGAAGTTTTACATATTAGCCTTTTTGATGATAAATATACTGGTCCGAATGCACGCTTTATAGCTATAGATGAAGCTAATGATGCTGCAATATTCCCTAAAGTTAAGACTTTGCTAACCGTAAAAAAATAAATAATTATTGAAAACTGTCTCTTATACACATCTCCGAGCCC
>NZ_DXLG01000007.1 GCF_019414865.1 Veillonella sp. | reverse complement strand
GTGGGCTCGGAGATGTGTATAAGAGACAGTAAAAAACGAGGCCGAATCTTACGATTCGACCTCGTATGTGCTTTATAGTAGAGTAACCTATCCCCTATTATTTACCAGGGAAGAATGGCCATACCATTGGAATGATAATTAAGCTTACTACGAAGCAAACTAAAATCAATGGAACGCCGGCTTTTACATAGTCTGTAAATTTGTATTGACCAGGGCCAAGTACTAATGTATTTGGAGGTGTACCTACAGGTGTACCGAATGCACAAGATGCAGCAACGCCGATAGCCATCAATACAGCATGAGGGTCAGCGCCCATACCTTGAGCAATGGAGATACCGATAGGAGCCAATAATGCACAAGATGCTGTGTTAGACATGAATTGAGTCATAACACAAGACAAGATGAACAATACAGCTGTTGCAAAGTAAGGGCTAGGGTCAGAACCCATAACGCCAATAACTGCATTTGCAATCATTTTACCTGCACCAGATTGGTCAAGTGCAGTTGCTACTGGCATCATACCAGCGAATAAGAAGATTGTTACCCAGTCAATGGATGTGTAAGCTTGTTTTTCGTTCAAGCAACCAGTTAATACGCAAAGCATTGCGCCAATAACTGCAACCATGCTCAATGGTAAGTTAATACCATAGCCTTTTAGGAAGTCACCTAAAATCATAGCGATGATTACGCCTAAAAGAATAAGGCCAGAGAATAATTGTTTCTTAGGATCATTAGAAATATCTTCAGCAGCTACTTCTTGTTCAACGTCACCAGCATCAGAAATTTCATGTTTAGGTAGCAAGTGTTTACCAATAAGCATCATGAAAATGATAGTAGCAACAGTCAAAGGAATACCGATCCAAGCGAATTCGAAGAAACCAAATGGTTGTTCACCAAATTTAGTTAATGTACCACTTACAATAATGTTTGGAGGTGTACCAACCATTGTAATGATACCACCGATACCTGCAGCAAATGCTAAAGGCATCAATTGGCGAGATGCAGGAATCTTCGCAACAGCACAGATACCAACAACTACAGGAAGTAAAGCAGCAGTTGTACCAGTGTTGGACAAGAATGCGGACATCGTAGCTGTAACAACCATGATAGCAAGCATTAAGCCATTTTCGCTAGTACCTGCATGAGATACTACTGTTTCCCCAATTTTTTGAGCTAAACCAGTGTAGAACAATGCAGCACCAACAACGAACATACCAGCGAACAACACAACTGTACTATCAGATAAACCAGAGAATACAACCTTAGGAGTAATAATACCCATAAGACCTAAAGTAATTGCGCCGCCTAGAGAAGTAATAGCTAAAGGAATAATTTCCGTAACGAATAAAACAGCCATGACTGCAAGGACGATTAAGGTTTGTTCCGCAGTACCCATACATCATCATCTCCCTTCAGAGAAATGCACCGATTGCATTAGATGAGATATAAAATATAGCCTACAATACTGATAGCAGAAGCCATCAAAAAAGTTATACCATAACCCTCTTTAGTTTTAGGATAGCCAAAAAATAACGCTTCCCCTAAAAAGCCTCGGCGATTAAACCAAGTATATTTAGTTCTACGTTGAAACCATTTAGCTTTTCCTTTATTACCGATAATCAGTGCAGTAATAAAAAATACAATAAATGCCCAAATAAAACAAATCAGTATTTTTAATTCAATTGATAACAAGTGACCACCTCTACTATATTCAAAGCACTAGAAGGTTATTCTGTGAATTCTTGTACCACCTAATGACCGATCTGAAAAGCATTTATTGCAAATATACCCTATTTATGCATGAATACATAAATTTGAAGGGTTTTTGTATTCACCAATAGGTGTACCTAATTAGGCACACCTTGGTGAATAATTATTTAATTATTATTTAGTAGACAACATAGCAAGCATTGTACCTGCTGCTACTGCTGTACCAATAACGCCAGCTACGTTTGGACCCATAGCATGCATGAGCAAGAAGTTAGCTGGGTTAGCTTTCGCACCTACTACTTGAGATACGCGAGCTGCCATTGGAACCGCCGATACACCGGCAGAACCAATAAGTGGATTTGTTTTACCACCATCTACTAAGCTCATCAATTTACCGAATAATACGCCACCAGCAGTACCACCGATAAATGCAACTAAGCCTAAGCAAATAATAAGAATTGTTTGTACGCTTAAGAAGTGTTCCGCACTCATTGTTAAACCAGTACCAGTTGCCAAGAAGATTGTAACAGTATTGATCAATGCATTTTGAGATGTATCGGACAAACGTTCAGTTACGCCAGATTCACGGAACAAGTTACCTAACATCAACATACCTAAAAGGGATGTAATGGAAGGAAGTAATAAGGAAATGAAGATCGTTGCAACAATTGGGAACACGATTTTTTCAAAACGTGTAACTTCACGCAATTGTTCCATAACAATTTCGCGTTCTTTTTGCGTAGTGAATAATTTCATTACAGGTGGTTGAATCAACGGTACCAAAGACATATAAGAATATGCAGCAACCGCGATTGCACCTAATAAATGAGGAGCTAGCTTAGTAGCCAAGTAAATGGATGTAGGGCCATCAGCACCACCGATGATACCGATAGCAGCTGCTTCTTGAGCAGTAAAGCCAAGCATCATTGCGCCACCTAATGCAACGAATACGCCGATTTGAGCGGCAGCACCTAAAAGCAATGTTTTAGGATTAGCAATGAGTGGACCAAAGTCAGTCATTGCACCTACACCAAGGAAAATTAAAGGTGGGAAGATTTCTTGAGAGATACCTGCACTAATAAGAGCCATAACGCCTTCTTCGAAGCCATTACGAGGAATATTAGCAAGTACACAACCAAACGCAATCGGACCCAACAATAATGGTTCAAACTCTTTAGCAAATGCCAAGTACAATAGGATCAAACCTACAAGAATCATAATAGCATTGCCTGTTGTAAATGCGAGGAACCCGCTATCAGTTATAACAGATTGAATCGCAACAGCAAAAGCCTCCATATGCGTTCCCCTTTCACAAATATAAAATTGTTATATGACGCGGACTAGCCGCGTCACACACAACTTGGTATTAACCAAGAACAACCATGTCGTCGCCAGTGGATACAGTTTGGTTAGCAGCTACGCGAACTTCTGCAACTACAGCATCATGTGGAGCTGCGATTTCGTTTTGCATTTTCATAGCTTCAAGAATTAACAAAGTTTCGCCTTTTTTAACTGCTTGGCCAGCGGATACTGCTACAGATAAGATTTTGCCAGGCATTGGAGCTTTTACAGTTTCAGCACCTGCTGGAACTGGAGCTGCTGCTGCAGCTGGAGCTGGAGCAGGAGCTGCTTTTGGAGCTGCTGCTGGAGCTGCTTTAGGAGCCGCTGCAGGAGCTGCGCCTTTTACTTCATTAACTTCTACATCATATGCTGTGCCATTTACTGTAACGTTGAATTTTTTCATCTTAAATTCCTCCAAAATGTGTATGTCTACACAATACTTATAAATTTATTTTACACATATAAATTAGATAATCTATTGGATTATCAAATTAGCCTATAATCTTATCGATTACCACGCAAACGGCCTTCCATTTTCCAATTGTAGCTTACGATTGGACGGATATGCGCGATTTGATCAGCGGAATAACCCATTGCCGCTAATGCACCAACGATTACTGCTACTACATCTTGAGATGGAGCTTTACCGTTAGTTGTTGTAGCATTGCTCATTACAAATGCCTCCTAAAATTTTATTAACCTCTACCGCTTAAACGACCTTCCAAGCGCCATTTAGCACTGGTTGCTGTAGGTCGGATAGATGCAATTTGTTCAGATGAGTACCCCATCGCCACAATGGCACCTACGATAGCTGCTACTACTTCATCCTCATTTTGAGCAGATGCACTTGGTGCAGCCACTGGAGTAGCTGCTGGAGCCGCAACAGGTGCACTTGCTGGTACTTCTTTTTTCTTCTTAGTAGGGTCAATCAAATGAACAATTGTCATTAAAACACCTAAAAGAATCAACACAACAAATACAACTGTCATATTAATGGCCATGATTAACCAAGGATTGGTAGTAACTGCTTGTCCTTCCATAATCATTCCCCTTTCTAAAAAATTAGTAAAGAAAGGTATCTCCCAAATTCGATGTTCTTGTTATCGAAACGAATTATAATGGAATATTACCATGTTTCTTTGGAGCACGGTTTTCGCGTTTGCTTGCAAGCATTGCCAAAGCGTTGATAACTGCTGGACGAGTTTGTTTTGGTTCGATTACAACGTCTACGAAGCCACGTTCTGCAGCTTTGTATGGAGTTGCGAACTCTTCTACGTATTTAGCTGTTTTAGCATCTTTATCTTCGTCTTTCTTGAAGATAATGTTAGCTGCACCAGCAGGACCCATTACAGCGATTTCGGATGTAGGCCAAGCGTATACTTGGTCAGCGCCCAAATCTTGGGAACACATAGCGAGGTAAGAACCGCCGTATGCTTTACGAGTGATAACAGTAATTTTTGGTACTGTAGCTTCAGAGTAAGCATACAACATTTTAGCACCATGACGAATGATACCGCCCCATTCTTGATTTGTGCCAGGCAAGAAACCAGGAACGTCAACGAAGTTAACGATTGGAATATTGAAAGCATCGCAGAAACGGATGAAACGGGAAGATTTGTCGGATGCATTGATGTCCAAGCAACCAGCCATTACTTTTGGTTGGTTAGCAATGATACCAACGGATTGACCGTCAAAACGTGCGAAACAAGTAATAATATTTGTAGCATAGAATGGTTGTACTTCATAGTATTCACCATTATCTACAGTAGCTGCGATAACATCTTTCATGTCGTATGGCATGTTACTGTTATCAGGCAACAAGCTGTTCAAGCCTTCGTCTTCGCGAGTTGGATCATCGCCAGTATCTACTAATGGAGCATCTTCCATATTATTGGATGGCAAGAAGCCTAATAAGTAGCGAATTTGAGCGATGCAATCATCTTCATCTTCAGCTGCAAAGTGAGCAACACCAGACACAGAGTTGTGAGCCATTGCACCACCAAGGTCTTCAGCTGTTACTTCTTCACCAGTTACAGATTTGATAACTGCAGGACCAGTGATGAACATTTGAGATGTGTTTTTAACCATGTAGATGAAGTCAGTTAATGCTGGAGAATATACAGCACCACCTGCACATGGGCCCATGATTACGGAAATTTGTGGAATAACGCCAGATGCATTTGTATTTTCAAAGAAAATTTTACCGTAACCAGCAAGCGCATCTACTGCTTCTTGAATACGAGCACCGCCGGAATCATTGATACCAACGATAGGAGCACCCATTTTCATTGCTAAACGTTGTACTTTAACGATTTTAGCAGCATGCATTTCACCAAGAGAACCACCTTCTACAGTGAAGTCTTGTGCAAATGCATATACTAAACGACCGTCAATAGTACCATAACCAGTTACTACACCTTCGCCTGGTAATTCTTTCTTTTCTTGACCGAAGTTAACACAACGATGTTTAACAAATTGATCAAGTTCAACGAAAGAGTTATCATCGAACAATTTAGCCAAACGTTCACGAGCAGTCATTTTGCCTTGAGCATGTTGTTTCTCAACGCGTTTTTCACCGCCACCAGCTTTAACTTTAGCTAGTTTTTCGTGCAATAACTCGATTTTTTCTTGCACTGTTGCCATTATAGCACCTCCAAATAAAACTTGTTACAGTATCATTTTATTTCATAAATAATTAAAGTTCAAGCATGCATACATATTTAATATATAACTAGTGATTATATGAATATGTATATCTATTACTCATACATAATGATGTGAATTGGATACTGTATTATTTCATACGTTGACATAATTCAAGCAATACGCCACCTGTTGCTTTTGGATGTAAGAAAGCAATGGAGGAACCGCCTGCACCGTAACGAGGTTTTTCGTCAATCATACGAACGCCTTTAGCCATCAAATCAGCAATAGCATTTTCAATATTATCAACGCGCAATGCAACGTGTTGGATACCATCACGACCGCCATTTTTTTCGATGAATTTACCGATAGGGCCATCTGGAGTTGTAGTTTCTAAGAATTCAAGTTCAGCATCGCCACATGGGAAGAAGGATACTTTTACTTTTTGTTCTTCAACCACTTCATCTTCAGGAAGATGTTCAATACCCAATGCATTTTTATAGAATTCTTTAGTTGCTGCTAAATCATTAACACCAATACCGATGTGATCCACTTGTAATACTTTAAAAGCCATTTCGATTATCTCCTTTTCAAGGCTAAATCTCTAATGCTATGTAGTCGCCGTCTACTTTAGCACGCTTGTCATTACGCCGTTAACAACTGTGTATGGATCGCTTTCGCGTTCGTTAACAGCTGCCACTTGGCTATTAAATTCGTCGCTTGTAACGATTTTATCAGCTACATAACGACCAATTTGTTCATTAATCATTGCGATGATTTCATCACGAGTACGTTCTGCCCGACGAGATTCCAATTCACCAGAATCTTCAAGATACTCAAAATGTTCATCTAAAGCGTCGATGAGTTCATCTACGCCTTGGTCCTTGCTAGCAATTGTGCGCTTAATTGGTGGGCGCCATTTTACTTCACGAGAGTCTAGGTCAAGCATCATTTCAATTTCTACATTCAAACGATCACAACCATCTCGGTCAGCTTTATTGATAGCAAATACATCGCCAATTTCAAGAATACCCGCTTTGATAGCTTGGATATCATCACCGAGACCAGGAACAAGTACTACCAATGTAGTATCTGCATTTTTAACGATATCTACTTCGGATTGACCTACACCTACTGTTTCAATGATTACTAAATCCATGCCAAAGGCATCCATGAGTTTTACAACGTCCGCAGTCTTTTTGGATAAACCACCAAGACTACCACGCGTGCCCATGCTTCGAATAAATACATTTTCATTTAATGTCAAATCATTCATTCGAATACGGTCCCCCAAGATAGCACCACCAGAGAATGGGCTTGTTGGGTCGATGGCAACGATGCCGATTTTTTTACCTTGATCTAGATAATGTTTAACAACTTTATCAGTCAAAGTACTTTTACCAGCACCAGGGGCCCCAGTAATACCGAGAATACGTGCATTCCCTGTTTTAGGGTAAATTGCCTTCATAATATCAATGGCATTTTCATACTCGTTTTCTACAGCTGTTATGGACCGTGCTAAGGCTAGTCGGGAACCTTCAAAAAGTTCTTTAACTAAATCCACTCGCCTCACCACCTATCTTAAAATATGGGAATAGAGGGGAGTCAACCATTCAGTTGAACCCCTCTCTTGCCCAATTAATTATTTAACGTTTTCGTTGATGAATTTAACGATATCGCCAGTTGGTGTACCAGGTGTGAATACTGCTGCTACGCCAGCTTTTTTCAAGCCAGGGATATCAGCGTCAGGAATAACTCCACCACCGATTACAAGTACATCGCCCATGCCTTTTTCTTTCAAAAGTTCAACAATTTTAGGGAACAATGTGTTATGAGCACCAGAAAGAAGGGATAATGCAACTACATTAACGTCTTCAGAAAGAGCTGCTTCTACGATTTGTTCTGGAGTTTGACGAAGACCAGTGTAGATTACTTCGAAACCAGCATCGCGAAGTGCGCGTGCTACTACTTTTGCACCACGGTCATGACCATCAAGACCTGGTTTTGCTACGATTACTCTAATACGTTTTTCTGCCATGATTAATTACCTCCGAAATTAGCCGATATTATAATGTGGAATGAGCTTCGTATTCACCGAATACTTCGCGCAATACATTACAAATTTCACCCAAAGTAGCATATGTTTTAACTGCATCAAGAATTAATGGCATCAAGTTAACGTTTTCATCAGCTGCACCAGCTTTAAGAGCTGCTAATGCTTTATCAACTGCTGCTTGATCGCGGTTAGCGCGAACTGCTTGAGTTTTCTTGGATTGGTTAACACCAACGGAAGCATCTACGCGAAGTAAGTCTTTTGGAGCTTCTTCTTCAACTTGGAATTTGTTTACGCCAACGATTGTGCGCAAGCCAGATTCAACTTCCATTTGCCATTTGTAAGCGGATTCTTGAATTTCTTTTTGGATGTAGCCTTTTTCGATTGCTACTACAGCGCCGCCCATTTCATCAATTTTCTTGATGTATGCCATAGCTTCGTCATAGATAGCGTTAGTCATAGCTTCTACATAGTAGGAACCGCCCAATGGGTCAACTACGTCAGCCAAACCAGATTCGTAAGCCACGATTTGTTGTGTACGAAGAGCTACTTGTACAGATGCTTCTGTAGGAAGAGCCAACGCTTCGTCACGGGAGTTTGTATGTAAGGATTGAGTACCGCCCATTACAGCAGCTGCAGTTTGAAGAGCAACACGAACGATGTTGTTATCAACTTGTTGTGCAGTCAACATGGAACCAGCTGTTTGAGTATGTACACGAAGCATCATGGATTTTGGTTTTTTAGCACCAAAACGTTCTTTCATGATTGTTGCCCATAAACGGCGGGATGCACGGAATTTAGCAACTTCTTCAAGTACGTTGTTATGAGCATTCCAGAAGAAGGAAAGACGACCAGCGAATGTATCAACATCAAGACCAGCTTTCAAAGCTGCTTCTACGTATGCGATACCATCAGCAATTGTGAATGCGATTTCTTGAGCTGCTGTGGAACCTGCTTCACGGATATGGTAACCGGAGATGGAGATTGTGTTCCATTTTGGAACATTTTGAGAACAATATTCGAAGATATTAGTAATCAAACGCATGGATGGTTTTGGTGGGAAAATGTAAGTACCACGAGCTGCGTATTCTTTCAAAATATCATTTTGAATTGTACCTTTCAATTCTGTGGAAGGTACGCCTTGTTTTTCAGCTACTGCGATGTACATTGCCAACAAAACGGATGCTGGAGCGTTGATTGTCATGGATGTGGATACTTTACCAAGATCGATGCCGTCGAACAAGATTTCCATATCTGCCAAGGAGTCAATCGCTACACCTACTTTACCAACTTCGCCTTCTGCAACTGCATCGTCGGAGTCATAACCAATTTGTGTAGGTAAGTCGAATGCACAGGAAAGACCAGTTGCACCAGACTCGATTAGGTAGCGGTAACGTTTGTTAGATTCTTCTGCTGTAGCGAAGCCTGCATACATACGCATTGTCCAGAAACGACCACGGTACATAGTAGGTTGTACGCCACGAGTGTAAGGGAATTCGCCAGGCATACCCAAATCACGTTCATAGTCAAAACCTTCGATATCAACTGGTGTATATACACGGTTGTATTTTAAATTTTGACGTTCTGGAGTTTTTGCACTTTTTTCGTCACAAAGTTTGTTGTACTCAGCAATTTGGGCTTTTAAGTTTTCGTAAGCCATGTTTTCATCATCCTCCTAAAAAAACAGGTTATTTTTTCATGCTTCCAGTTTCTGTGAAGCGTTTATGCCAAGAAAGAGCTTCATCAAGCAACATAGGTGTATGGGCATTCTTTGTTGCAGCTAATGCTTTTTCTAGGTATTCAGTTAACATAGGTTTGTAGTCTGGGTGAGCACATTTTTCAATGATCAAACGAGCTCTTTCCACTGGGCTCAAACCACGGCAGTCAGCAACACCTTGTTCTGTACAGAAAATCATAGTGTCATGTTCTGGATGATCCACATGAGATACATATGGAACGATAGAACTGATGTCGCCATTTTTAGCAACGGAGTTAGTGCAGAAAATAGTGAGATATGCACTACGTGCAAAGTCACCAGAACCACCAACACCATTCATCATTTTGCTACCCATAATATGAGTAGAGTTTACATTGCCAAAAATATCAAATTCGATAGCGGTATTCATGGCAATGACACCAATACGGCGAGCAATACCAGGGTTGTTGGAAATTTCTTGTGGGCGAAGAATGATTTTTTTACGGTATTCATCAATATTCGCATAGAAACGTTTCAACCCATCTGGAGAAGGACTTAATGCAGTACCAGAACATACAGTTACTTTACCTGCATCGATCAAGTCGAACATACCATCTTGGATTACTTCTGTATAGATGGACAAATCTGTGAATGGGCCTTTAGCAAGACCACTGATTACAGCATTCGCTACAGAACCTACACCAGATTGTAATGGAAGCAAGTTTTTAGGTAAACGACCTTCTGCAATTTCTTGTTCGAAGAATTTGATAAGGTGTTGACTCATTGCTTTTGCATCATCATCGATAGGTGCCAAAGGTCTTGTTGTATCAGGAACATCACAAGGTACTACTGCAACAATTTTACTTGGATCACAAGGAATTGCTTCAGTACCAATACGATCACCAGGTGTTTCCAATGGAATTGGTTTACGATGTGGTGGATCGAGTGGTTCATAGATATCATGCATACCTACCAAGGAAAGTGGTTGGGATACATTCACTTCTACGATAACTTTTTTAGCTTGGCTAACAAATGTTGGAGAGTTACCAACAGATGTAGTTGGAACAATGGAGCCATCTTCGTTGATTTGTGCAGCTTCAATAATTGCTACATCTAAATCACCAAAGAAGCCATAGCGAACATTTTGTGCCATTGTGCTTAAATGCATATCAATGTATTTAACAGCACCGCTATTTAAGGCTTTACGTGTATCCCCATTTGTTTGATATGGGAAACGACGATTGATACCGTTAGCACGAGTTAACGCGCCATCAGCTTCATCACCTACGGAAGCACCTGTCCACAAATCAATTTTGAATGGTTCTTTTTCCATTCTTTCTGCCAATGCCAATGGCACTGCTTTTGCATAACCAGATGGAGTAAAGCCGGAAATACCAACTTTATCGTTAGGGTTAATCAAAAGAGCTGCATCATAAGCAGTGACAATTTTACCTTGGAGGGCCGCACATTTAACGCGGTCTTTGATGTCTATCACCATTACCATCTCCTTTAAGAGTAACATTGTATAAACGACAGTTTGATCTCTTGGTCGTTCCTTAAACCGACTTCATCGTAGTCCACATCCAATGCATTGTCAACTTATATGACTAAAATGTATTTTTTATCACACTTTGATTAGCATTATGATTAAAATGCATAGATTTTCACATTTCCACATAAGTTTTATTCACATCGTTATAACTCACAGGAATCATCGATATATGGCATATATTGATGTTTTTCAATTAAATCGAACTCTCTCTATACAATATATAGACCCTTTTCAATATAAAACAACATCTCATATACAAGAACTAGACCTTACACCTCCCTATAAAGATACAATGATATACAAAAAACCGGCTTTCAAATGCTAACGATAATGTTCAATTATGTCTAACATTAGAAAACCGGTTATACTACCTAATACGTACCTACCCAAGGTATGTATTAATTATACCATATTATGAAATTATATATCTACCATAAAACATGCTAATTATACAAGATATTACAATTATGCAGATTTATCAGCAGATAACTGAACTTTTACAAAAGCCCCTACCCAACCAAACAATTGCCAAAATACGATGGTTACTTGATGACTATATAGCTCAAAATCGGATAAGCCACTAAATAAAACACCTATAGCTAACGCACCTACACCAACTTGTGCAGCTTGGCGGAATATATCCCCTTCAAGTCTTATAGATGTAATAACATGACCAATAATAACTGCTAGGAATGATATCAATCCTGGGATGCCTGATTCAGCTAATATATTGAGATACAAATTATGGGCATGATACATCAAGACGTGAGGTCCTTGAATATAATAGTTATAATCTGGATATACTAAGTAAAATGTATTCCACCCAATACCAAAGATAGGATTTTCACGTACGATATACATGGTACTATCCCATAAAGCCCATCGAAGATCAGCTGATGTATCATGGCCTTGGAATATAGACCACAACCTTGAAGCTATTTCACCATCATAAAAATATAAAATTACTGGCACTGCTAATAAAGATAAGAATAATCTTCGTTCCACAAAGATTGCCCAATACAAAATCATCGCTCCAAAGCTAATCCAAATTCCCCTAGAATAGGTTAGTAGCATCGTTAAGAATAATATAATACCTATAACGAGCATCGTAACGACTTCGCGGGTACGATTTTCTTTCATATATACCAAGATATAGCTGATACATACGCTGAGCACCATCAATAGATAGGCTCCCAACAAATTAGGATTTTGTAAGGTGGAAGACATGCGTCGCATCAATTTTGGGAACTGTGCTGCATCTACCCACTCTTTTATATGGATATTAGGAACAAATACATATTGATAAGCACCTATGATACACACCAGAACAGCAGTACCTAATAGAGCACGAAGAAAATAATTCCACTGTTTAGGTGTTTGAATGTATGTGCGAACTAGATAATACATGCCTCCGCTGGCTACGATTTGATAAAACCAACTTTGAATTGACCAATCCCAATTTTCTGATACTAGTGCAGATATGCCAGTCCATACCACAAATATCATAACAGACCAGGATAAATAACCCGTCGGTAAACTCAGTGATTTACTAGATATCAAATCATATAAAGCAAGTCCTATCGCTAGCCACAGGAGTACATCCCCCACCATAGGTTGTAATGGCATAGCAACCACCACACCATAAATTAGACGCTCGATATAGAACGTAATTCTCTTCTGATTAGGAATAAGTGAGAGTTCCATAGGCTCACCTTAGTGACTCATCTCATGGTTAAACCACTGACGAGCATCTCCTAAAATATATAAAGAACCACAAACAGCGATAATATCACCATTCTTTGTATGTTTGTAGGCTAAAGCCAATGCGTCTTCAACAGAATCAGCTGTTTGGGCTACAGCTTTTGGAACAATGTGACGTATTTTTTCAACCAAAACCTCTGGTACTTCTGTTCTATCTGTTGGTGCAGGTACTACGAGAACCGTATCCCCTGCCTTAACTACTTCACGAATAATAGCATCTTGATTTTTATCTTTAAGAATTGCCATCACAATCGTTTTTGGGGCGTCCTTAAATAGCTCAGCATAGGTCATACTGAAAGATTCAGCACCTGCCGCATTATGAGCACCATCAAAGATAAAGGTGCGATCCAAGCCTCGTTTAACTTCAAATCGACCTGCCCACGTAGTGCGAGCAAATCCTTCACGCATCGTTTCTTCACTGATGTTAGTATCTTCTTTCATCAGTAACCGTACAGCCATTAATGCACACGCAAGATTAACAGATTGGTGGATACCTGCCATCGTCGTAAATAACATTGCAGGAGCGGTATCATTAGTACTAACCGTAATCATTTGACCACCAGTTACAGCACTACGGCTATCGATACCAAAGTCTTTATTGAAAGCATACACTCTAGCATGTTTCTCTTTAGCTACCTCTTCAATAATACGAAGAGGAGCATCCTGTGCAGCCGTTACAACAGGAATTTTAGATTTAATAATCCCTGCCTTGTGATGTGCAATCTCCTCAATAGTATCACCACAATACGCTTGATGGTCTATTGTTACATTGGTAATAACCGATACCTTTGGTGTCACGATATTAGTAGAATCTAGTAATCCACCTAAGCCAACTTCCACCACCGCATAGTCCACATCTTGTTCTTTGAAGAACAAAAAGGCAGCAGCCGTCAAAATTTCAAATTGCGTTGGCGCTTCTATGCCGTTAGTAATGATAGTATCAACTGCCACTTTTACACGACTAATTAATTCACCAAAGGCTTCCTCTGTTATATTTCCATCATTGATTTGAATTCGCTCCGTATAGGATTGAAGGTGAGGCGATGTAAATCGCCCCACCCGTAGTCCACTTGTAAACAGTGCGTAGGAAATATATGAGGTAACCGAGCCCTTACCATTCGTTCCTGTTACATGAACAATCTTATAGTCTTCTTGTGGATTCCCAAGGGCTTCCATAAGTGCTGTAATTCGTTCAAGGCCAGGCTTAATACCGAATGAAGATGCCTGTTCTAAATAGGCTAAGGCCTCTTGATATGTCATATAAACCTCCTATTATAAGGTTTCAAGGAACGCTTCACGTTCCAATAACGCTTGTTGTTTTTGTTTATATTCTTCTAACTTTTCTTTTTCTTTTGCTACTACAGCTTCTGGAGCTTTTGCGAGGAAGCCTTGGTTAGACAATTTGCCTTCCAAACGGGAAATTTCTTTTTCCATTTGGATTTTTTCCTTTGCAATACGCTCTCTTTCTTTTTCGCCGTCAATTAAGTCTTTAAGCAAGAGGTATACTTCCATACCATTTACAACTGTTACAGTTGCATTTTCTGGTTTTGGATCATAGTCACCAAGAATAGTTACCTTCTCAGCCCAAGCTAATGTTACGAAGTAATCGCTATGACCTGCTACAGTTTGAGCCAATGCTTCATCTGTTGGCGCCACAATAACCTCAGCTTTTTTACCTAAAGGCACATTCATTTCAGCACGCATATTGCGAATACCTTTGATAGCATCCATCATAACTTCCATTTGACGTGCTGCACCTTCAAGATTATCAAATTTTAATGCTTCAGGCCATTTTGCAACAACGATGCTATCCCCTTCATGAGGTAAATGTTGCCAAATATGTTCTGTTACGAACGGCATAAATGGATGTAATAATTCAAGCATATGACGCAAGATTGTTACGAGTAAATATTGAACAGTACGACGATCACGTTCATTACCATCGTTATATAAACGAGGTTTAGCTAGCTCAATATACCAGTCACAGTATGTGTTCCAAATGAAATCATATACGGAACTTGCAGCTTCACCCAACTCGAATTTGTCGAGATTAGACGTTACACTTTGTACTGTTTCGTTATATTTTTGAACAATCCATTGATCTGCTAATGTCAAATCATCTGCAGTTGGAATGAAGCTTTCATCATAATTTGTAAGATTCATCAATACAAATTTAGATGCATTCCAAATCTTATTGGCAAAGTTACGATTAGCCTCAACACGTTCCATATAGAAGCGCATATCATTACCTGGTGTGTTACCAGTAACAAGAGTAAAGCGCAATGCATCTGCACCATATTGGTCGATAACTTCAAGAGGATTAATACCATTGCCCAAGGATTTACTCATTTTACGGCCTTGACTGTCGCGAACTAGACCATGAATAAATACATGTTTGAATGGAATTTCATGTTCGAACTCAAGAGCCATGAAGATCATACGAGCTACCCAGAAGAAGATGATATCGTAACCAGTTACAAGAACACTTGTTGGGTACCATTGTTTAAGCTCAGGAGTTTGTTCAGGCCACCCCATGGTAGCAAATGGCCACAAGCCAGAGCTGAACCATGTATCTAAAACGTCTGGATCTTGTGTAACATGACCGTGGCAATGAGGACATTCAGTAATATCGTCACGACTAACGATTGTTTCACCGCAATCATCGCAGTACCATGCAGGAATACGATGACCCCACCATAATTGACGAGAAATTGTCCAGTCCCGAATATTTTCAAGCCAGTTTACATATGTTTTTGTAAAACGTTCAGGAACGAACTCTACTTCGTGATCTTTAACAACTTTAAGAGCTGGTTCTGCCAATGGTTTCATATCTACAAACCATTGTTTAGATACCATTGGCTCAATAATTGTGTTACAACGAGAGCAATGACCTACCGCATGGTCATGATCATCGATTTTTTCAAGCAAGCCTAGTTCTTTGAGTTCAGCTACAACTTGTTTACGAGCTTCTTCACGAGTCATGCCATTAAATTTGCCAGCACCTTCATTCATTGTCGCATCATTGTTCATAACAACGATGGATTCCAAATTATGACGTTGGCCCATTTCAAAGTCATTAGGGTCATGAGCAGGTGTAATTTTTACACAGCCTGTACCGAAGCTAGCATCTACATAATCATCGGCAATTACAGGAATTTCGCGATTAACAAATGGTAAAATCAATGTTTTGCCGATGAGGTCTTTATAACGATCATCATCAGGATTTACTGCTACTGCTACGTCACCGAACATTGTTTCTGGACGTGTGGTAGCAACAATTACGAAACGATTATCCTCACCTTTTACAGGATATTTAATATGCCATAAGTGGCCATGTTCGTCTTCATGTTCAACTTCAACATCAGATAAAGCAGTAGCACAACGAGGGCACCAGTTGATGATGCGTTCACCGCGATAGATTAAGCCTTTTTCATAAAGTTTTACGAACACTTCACGCACAGCATGATAGTACCCTTCATCTAATGTAAAGCGTTCGCGAGACCAGTCACAAGATGCGCCTAAGCTACGGATTTGTTTTACAATAGTATCGCCGTATTCTTTTTTCCATTCCCATACGCGTTCTACGAATTTTTCACGGCCTAAATCATAGCGAGATTTGCCTTCTTCTTTAGCGAGCATTTCTTCTACTTTAATTTGTGTAGCAATACCAGCATGGTCAGTACCTGGCATCCACAATACATTGTAGCCTTGCATGCGTTTGAAACGAATAAGGATATCTTGCAATGTATTATCTAAAGCATGGCCCATGTGCAACATACCAGTTACATTAGGAGGCGGCAACACGATACTAAATGGCTCTTTATTTGTGTCTACTTCTTCGTGAAAGTATCCTTGGTTTTCCCAATAAGAATACCATTTCCCTTCTATTTCACCGGGGTTATAAGTGGTTAAATTTTCGTAGGTTTTCATCGTTCCTCCTAAATAAACTCCTTAGCGCTTCATAATCTTAGCCAATACAAATAGGCTCGTTTCATATAGCAATATCATAGGCAATGCAATCATCGTTTGAGAGAACATATCCGGTGTTGGTGAAATGACAGCACCTATGATAAAGGATATAAGAATAAATATCTTACGTTTCGTTTTTAAAAAACGTGATGTAATTAAGTTGAAATATCCCAAGATGATTAAAATCAACGGCAACTCAAAGATAAATCCAAAGGGTAGAACAAAGGACAATACAAAGTCCATGTACTGACCGATGGAAAATAACGGTTGTAATTCGTCTGTAGCAAAGCCCATAAAAAACTTAACGGCTGCCGGTAGTACAAGGAAATAAGAAAATACAATACCTATGCCAAATAGGCCTATTGCAACTGGTAAAATCCAGTTAGATAGCTGCTTTTCTCGCACCGTAAGAGCGGGCTTAACAAATAGCCAAATCTGATGCAATATAATAGGCGCTCCTATAATAAGACCACCTACTATGGACACCTTCATATAGGTAAAGAAGGCCTCAGTCGGTTTCATATAATAGAGCTTACCAGCCGGCTTTAGAAGTATTTCCAATAAGAAGTCTACATAATAATAAGAAATACAAGTTCCTATAACAACTGCAACAGCCATTATAATAAGGCGTTTTCGTAATTCAGATAGATGGCCAACAAGGGATATTTCCCTCGCCTCATCCATCATTTTCTGTTCCATTTCAGTATAAATTGGCTCGTCATCCGATTCCTCCGGAACCTGTTGTTTTACCACCTTATACTGTTCTTGTTCAGCCTTTAATTTAGCTTCGCGACGTTTTTGACGAACTACACTATCAAAAGAAGGTTTCTGTATGGGATATTCGAAGTCCGGTTTTGGTTCGAATGGTTCCATATTATACCTTTCTATCGGCTAAATTCTCTACCGCCATCACAAGGAATTCCTTGCCTGGGAAATCACGAACAGCGTCGAGTGCTGCCAAAGCATCTTTGCAATATTGATCAGCTACAGCTAATGTATTATCAATACCGCCTTGACCGATAACATAGTCGATAATAGCCTGCTCATCGCCGCCATTATTCAAGGCTTTAATATCCTCAAGCAATTTATCTTTATTGTCATCATTAACGATACTTAACAACGGATATGTCAATAAACCTTCGCGAAGATCATTCCCCACGGGTTTACCAGTCGTCGCTGTTGTTTCACGATAATCCATAATATCATCAGTAATTTGGAATGCCATGCCCAGAGCATGACCATATTTTTTCAACTCAACGATTTCAGATTCGCTCCAGCTCCCTAATAGGCCACCAAGTTCCATACAGCCTTCCATAAAGTCAGCTGTTTTCTTTTGGGTCTTAGTCATATACCGTTCAATCCCTTGATCGATGCGATACACATCTTCCATCTGCATAAACTCGCCTTCCACAAGGCAAGTAATGATATGTGAAAAAATCTGCAAATATTTCATATTAGGCATTTCAGATACAATTTGGAATGCTTTAGCAAACAAGTAATCACCACTAAGAATAGCTACCTTATTTCCTTTATGCATATGTATCGTTTCTTCACCTCGACGAATCTCTGCTTGATCTAACACATCATCGTGAATCAAAGTCGCTAAATGAAGCATCTCTACGGCTTCAGCAATTCTAATACGCTGACGTTCTACAGATGTACCTGCATTAGCAATCAATAAACATAATTGCGCGCGCAAGCGCTTGCCACCTGCAGCAGATAATGGTCGAATCAGTGCATTAAAGTCTTCTGCACCTGTATTAAAAGATGATGCAAGAGACTCTTCCACACCCTCTAAATCTAGAGCAATGCGTTCCATAATCTCTAATTCATTGGTTTGACTCATGCTTCATCTCCTACTAGAACTTTATTGATGCGTTGTTGTAAAAGTTCACGTCCCGTGTGTTTTAAGGAGCTATATAAAATAGGCGGTGTATTCGTTGGATACATTTCCTTAATTTTAGCCAAGTTCGCAGACTTCTCTTTAGCCGTTAGTTTGTCAGCTTTAGTAACTACAATTTGTAATGGTACACCAGCCTCAATAAGCCAATCATAGGCCACCTTATCGATAGGCATCTCTGGATGACGGCCATCGATAAGTAAGCACAACAACATCAATCGTTCAGAATGTAAAATATAATCGGCAATAAAGGAAGACCACAAGTTGCGGTTTCCCTTATTTGTCTTTGCAAAACCATAACCAGGAAGGTCTACGAGAAACCAGTTATATCTGCGTTCCTCTGTTTCAGAAATATCCTCTTTTGATTCAATATCAAAGTAGTTAATTGTCTTAGTCTTACCTGGTTGGCCACTAACGAGAGCCAACCCACGATAATTACACAACGAGTTAATCAACGAAGATTTGCCCACATTAGAGCGCCCGATGAAGGCTATTTCCACAGTATCCCCTTCAGGATATTGATCAGCCTTAACACAGGAAGTATTATATTTTGCTGCTATAATACGAGGCCCCTTCGGTTCTTTTCGTGTATATTGTGGTTTTGGGCCCATTTGTTTAGTGGATTTTTTCTTTTTTTGCATTACACAAGTGCCTTTGCTAATACTTCATCCATTGTCTTAACTGGCGTAATAATGAGACCGTCTTTTACAATATCAGGTAATTCTGCAATATCCTTTTCATTACCTTTAGGAATCAATACTTCTTTAATACCATTAGACAAGGCTGCTAATAACTTTTCTTTTAAACCGCCGATTGGTAGTACACGGCCACGCAATGTAATTTCACCAGTCATGGCAATATCAGAACGAACCTTGCGGTTTGTTAAAATAGATACCATAGCCAATGTCATCGTAATACCTGCGGAAGGGCCATCCTTAGGTGTTGCACCTTCTGGCAAGTGAACGTGTATATCGAGTTTCTTATAGAAATCATCTTCAATTTTTAAGGCTTTTGCATTGTGGCGAATATAGCTCATTGCAGCTTGACCAGACTCTTGCATAACCTTACCTAAGCTACCCGTTAATGCAAGTTTACCTGTACCGTTCATAGTTGTTGCTTCGCATGTCAATACAACGCCACCTACAGAAGTCCAAGCTAGACCATTTACATAGCCAATTTGCGGTTTCTTTTCGCGCTCTTGGTCAACAAAAATTGGTGCACCCAAGAATTCGGGAAGATTTTTTGTCGTTACTTTCGGTGCATCCCCACCTTCTTCAACGACTTTATAAGCAATCTTACGACAAATCTTAGCAATCGTTTTTTCTAAGGTACGAACACCCGCTTCACGAGTATATTCGGAAACTACCTTTTTCAACACTGCATCAGATAATTTAACCTTGTAATCTTCAAGGCCATTTTTCTTGATTTGTTTAGGTACTAAATAGCGCTTAGCAATTTCTAATTTTTCTTGTTCCATATAGCTAGATAATTCGATAATTTCCATACGATCTAACAATGGACCTGGAATATTGGATGCAACATTAGCCGTTGTAATCCAGAATACTTCGGAGAAATCAAATGGTACTTCAATGAAGTGATCACTAAATGTGCTATTTTGTTCAGGGTCCAATACCTCTAACAATGCAGAGGATGGATCGCCTTTATAATCAGATGCAAGTTTATCAATTTCATCCAATAAGAATACAGGGTTCTTAGTGCCTACATTCTTGAGGCCTTGAATCATACGACCAGGCAATGCACCAATATACGTACGGCGATGGCCACGAATTTCAGCTTCATCACGTACACCACCTAAAGATGCACGGATGAACTTACGGTTCATTGCTTTAGCTATAGACGTAGCCAAGGATGTTTTACCAACACCTGGTGGTCCAACTAAGCAAAGAATGGAGCCACTATTCTTACCAGTTAACTTACGAACAGCTAAGAATTCAAGGATGCGTTTCTTAACCTTTTCAAGGCCATAATGATCAGCCTCAAGCATATCATGAGCCTCTTTAATATCTAAGCGTTCCTCAGTCAATTCGTTCCAAGGTAACGCTAACACCCAATCTAGGTAATTGCGCAAAATAGTTGCTTCTGGCATCAATTGAGGCATGCGACTATAACGAGAGATTTCTTTATCGATACGTTCATGTACATCTTCGCTAAGGTTGAGTGCTTTCAATTTAACACGTAACTCTTCTGCTTCTTCCTCTGGATCTCCTTTGTCACCCAACTCATCGTGGATAACTCGGATTTTTTCACGCAAGAAATATTCTTTTTGCGCTTTTTCCATAGATTGACGAACTTGATTATTAATAGAATTTTCCAAATCAGAAATTTGTAATTCCATATTCAAGATGCCTACGATCATATTTAAACGACGAGCTACGGATAACTCTTCAAGTAACTCTTGGCGTTTAGTATTATTAATAGGCAACAAGAACGCAACTTGGTCAGCTAATTCACAAGGGTCACGTAATTCCATAACCCGTGTTACGCCTTCATCGGTAACAGATTTGGCCTCTTCAGCCCATTCGCCAAACTTAGATTGCACTAAACGACGATAGGCTTCTAACTCAACATCGTCTTCAAATTCGGAGGCTACACGCTCGTAGTCCCCTACATAGTACGGATCCATACTTGTTATATTCATTACGCGAATACGTGTAATGCCCTCTACAAGAACACGTACAATACCACCTGGCAAGCGTAACATTTGCTTAATTTTTACTAATGTACCCATTTGGGCTAAGTCATGAACAGTTGGCGAATCAACAGCATCATCCTTTTGGCTGACAACTGCTAAAATGCGATCCTCGTTCATTGCGGCTTCTACCGCTTTAATGGATTTGTCTCGACCGATATCGAGGTGAATCACGATATTCGGGTATACAACCATGCCTCTAAGGGGTACGGTTGGAATCCCAATTTCGAGTAAATTCATACTTCCTCCAGGTATTTATATTATGAAAAGAAACTCATTCCTACACAGAAATGAGTTTCTTCGAATTACGATTTCAACTGGATGTCTTGGTCTGCCTCATTTTTGAGTATAGGTTCACCTGTGCTCAACACGGATTCACGATTAACTATGCACTTAGTTACTTCCGGCATGGAAGGAACTTCAAACATAACGCGTTTCATCACCTTTTCAATGATAGCACGCAAACCACGAGCACCTGTTTTTCGCTGTAATGCTTCATCAGCGATTTCTTCTAATGCATCTTCAGTGAAAGTTAATTCTACACCATCAAGGGATAGAATTTTTTCATATTGTTTTGTTAATGCATTTTTAGGCTTTGTCAAAATTTGGATCAATGCATCTCTATCCAATTGATCTAATGTTACCATTACTGGCAAACGACCAATGAACTCAGGGATTAAGCCAAACTTCAATAAATCTTCAGGTACAACATCCTTCAAGATAGCCGATATATTACGTTCTTCTTTACGTTGTACATCTGCACCAAAACCAAGGGTTTTCTTAGCGGTACGCTTAGTAATAACCTTGTCCATACCATCAAATGCACCACCACAAATAAAGAGAATATTTGTAGTGTCAATTTGAAGCATTTCTTGATTTGGATGCTTTCTACCACCTTGAGGCGGAACAGAAGCTACGGTACCTTCTAAGATTTTAAGTAATGCTTGTTGTACGCCTTCACCAGACACATCACGTGTAATGGAAGGGTTCTCAGACTTACGTGCAATCTTATCAATTTCATCGATATAAATAATGCCACGTTCAGCCCGAGCTATATCATAATCTGCAGCTTGGATAATTTTGAGCAAGATATTTTCCACATCTTCCCCTACATAACCAGCTTCAGTTAAGCTTGTAGCATCTGCAATAGCAAATGGTACTTCTAGCATTTTCGCTAAGGTTTGAGCCAATAGTGTTTTACCACTACCAGTAGGACCAATGAATAAAACATTAGCCTTTTGTAATTCTACATCATCAACTACATTATCTGTTTGTAAACGTTTGTAGTGATTATATACAGCCACAGCTAAAGAGATTTTAGCATCATCTTGACCAATAACATATTCGTCAAGATGAGCTTTAATTTCTCTCGGCGTTGGCAATTCTTTTAAGTTGAAGTCGTCCGTCTCTACGTCACCTAACTCATCAGCAATAATACGTTCACATACTTCAACGCATTCATCACAAATATATACGTTAGGACCCGCTACTAATTTGCGGACTTCTTCGCTTGTGCGTCCACAAAAACTGCAGCGCATAGTGTCTTTATCTTTTGCCAATGGGCGCCTCCATTACTTGCTTTCTACAGGTTCTCTTGTGAGCACCTCATCAATTAAGCCGTATTCAACGGCATCCTGAGCACTCATGAAGTTATCGCGATCTGTATCGCGAGCTACTACTTCAATATCTTGTCCACTGCGAGAAGCTAAGATACCATTTAATTCTTCACGCATACGAAGAATCTCACGGGCATGGATTTCAATTTCAGATGCTTGCCCTTGAACACCACCTAATGGTTGGTGAATCATAACGCGTGCATGAGGCAACGCATAACGTTTGCCCTTGGCACCTGCTGTTAAAAGCACTGCCCCCATGCTTGCTGCAGAGCCTACACAAATGGTAGACACATCTGGTTTAATATATTGCATAGTATCATAAATAGCCATGCCGGCAGTTACAACACCACCGGGGCTATTAATGTACAAATGGATATCCTTATCAGGATCCTCTGCTTCTAGGAATAACATTTGCGCAATAACCGCATTTGCTACATTATCATCAATAGGTCCACCTAGGAAGATAATGCGGTCCTTTAACAAGCGAGAGTAAATATCATAGGAACGCTCACCGCGTTCACTTTGTTCAACTACGATTGGTACATACATATATTCACCTTTTCATGTACCTAGTTGAGCAAACTATTATTTAGCCGCTTCAGCGCCTTTTGCATTATCAATAATGAATCGAGCTGCTTTTTTGCGAGCTACAGAGCCTGCCAACATAGCTACACGACCTTCTTTTGCAATAATATCCCAAACTTCTTTAGGATCTGCCCCAAAGTTTTGAGCCATAATGAAGATTTCACGGTTCATATCATCTGGAGTTACTTCGATACCTTCAGCAGTTGCAATAGCGTCTAATACTAAATCAGCGCGTACGTTTTCAGCTGCGGAATCTTTGTATTCAGAACGTAAATCTTCGATAGTTTTGTTGGAGAATTTCAAGTAGTCATCAAGTTTCAAGCCACGGCCTTCCATGTTCATAGCCAATTCTTGAATCATTTGTTCTACACGATCTTCAATCATTACTTCTGGGATTTCAACAGTAGCATTTTTAACAGCTGTTTGAATCAAGTCAGCATTGTAAGTATCGATTGCGCGACGGGAAGCTTCTTCTTCCATTTTAGCGCGAAGATCTTTTTTCAATTCTTCAATAGTTTCGTAAGAGCTTGCTTCTTTTGCGAACTCGTCGTTCAATTCAGGCAACTCTTTACGTTTGATATCATGAATATGAGTTTTGAATTCTGCTTCTTTACCAGCAAGTTCTGCTACGAAGTAGTCTTCAGGGAATGTTACTTTTACAGTTACATCATCGCCAGCTTTAGCGCCGATCAATTGATCTTCGAAGCCAGGAATGAAGCTACCAGAACCGATTTGCAATGGGTAGGATTTACCTTCACCACCATCGAATGGTTTGCCATCAACGGAACCAGCGAAGTCGATTACTGCGAAGTCGTCTTTTTGAATTGTAGCGCCTTCTTCAGCAACAACCATTTTTGCTTGTTGTTCACGGATGTTGTTCAATTGTTCTTCGATTTGTTCATCAGTTACTGTAGCATCTTGTTTTTCAGCTTCTAAGCCTTTGTAGTCGCCAAGTTTAACTTCAGGGCGTTTAGTTACAGTAGCTTTGAAAATCAAGTCTTTACCTTCTTCGAATTGTTCGCGTTCGATTTCTGGTTCAGATACAGGAACGATATCGTTTTCACGAAGTGCAGCACTGTAGTTTTGGCTAGCCAATACTTCGAATGCTTCTTCCATGATAGCGTCTTTGCCGAAGTTCATTTCCAAAATACGGCGAGGTGCATGACCTTTACGGAAGCCAGGAATGTTTACTTGACTTGCAATGCGTTTTACAGCTTGCTTAATGCCTTTATCTACTTCTGCTGCAGGTACTTCAATAGTTAACGTTACTACGTGTTGATCAACAGGATTTACAGTTGCTTTCATTTAAAATATGTCCTCCTCGAAGGGCAATACGCCCAAATTTCTGTAGTATATTATGCACTCCTAATAATAACATAAATGCAAAGTCAATGCAATTCTTCTCAATTTACACTAAAAGAGGGTTATAGGACAAAACGTGTTGGTACTTTAATCCCAATCATTGAAAGATAATT
>NZ_DXLG01000069.1 GCF_019414865.1 Veillonella sp. | reverse complement strand
TAGGAAATACAACCGCCAGTCGATTTCTTTTGGAATTCAGATTCAAAATTAAACTTATCAAATACATTGATTTCTTCACGAACATTTACGTGATAGCTATTAGTATAATATCCTTTATCGGTGATATCTTCAATTACACCAAAACGAGCACGATCTAGAGAAGAGAATCGATTTGTTAAGCTTTCAGCAGGTGTACCATATAAACCAAAGCCAAGATTATGTTTATCATGCCATAGATTGATGGCATCATTTAAACGATCCATAATTTTCATGGCGAATACACGACCTTTTTCACCTGTGTTAGACTCACCAGTAATCAATCGAGTTGCTTCATAAATACCGATGTAGCCAAGAGAAATCGTTGCATAACCACCAGTAAGGAAGCGAGCGATTTTTTTTCCTTTTTTTAGGCGCGCAATAGCACCGTGTTGCCAATGAATTGGCGATACATCACTTACGACATCCTTTAATAAGTTGTAACGTAATAGTAATGCTTTTTCAGCTAATTCAAGACGTTTATCTAAAATTTCAAAGAATCTTTCTTCACTACCGCGAGCTAAGATGCCAATTTGAGGTAAGTTCAAACTTACAACACCCATATTAAAGCGACCATCAAATTTATAGTTCCCCTTTTCATCCTTCCAAGGAGATAAGAAAGAACGACATCCCATTGGGCTAAATACATTACCTTCATAGTTTTCCTTCATCTTCTTAGCGGAAATGTAATCTGGATACATGCGTTTAGCAGTACATTGTGCAGCAAGTTCAGTTAAATAGTAATATGGACTATCAGGCGTTACATTATGTTCATCAAGAACATAAATCAATTTAGGGAATGCTGGCGTAATATATACATCAGCTTCATTTTTTACACCCTTAATGCGTTGTCGTAAAATCTCTTCTGTAATAAGAGCAGCCTCTTTAGCGTATTCATAATCAGGTTTAAAATACATAAACAATGTAACAAATGGAGATTGACCATTTGTAGTCATCAATGTATTGATTTGATATTGAATAGTTTGGATGCCATCCTTAACCTCTTTACGCGTGCGTTTCCATGCAATTTCACGGGCTTTTTCCATATTTGGTTCCATCCCGTAAATCTCAACTTGTTCTTCAATAACATTGTTAAGGATTTTTTCGTAAGATTTACGTACGAATGGCGCCAAGATGCGATCGATACCATTAATACTTTGACCGCCGTATTGACCAGATGCAACTTGGGCAATAATTTGCGTTGTTACTGTACATGCCACTTGGAAGGATTTAGGTGTATCAATTTTCTTACCATTGATAACCGTACCATTTGTTAGCATATCTTCCAAATTGATCAAGCAACAGTTAAACATAGGCTGGATAATGTAATCCATGTCATGGAAGTGAATAGCACCACTATCATGGGCTTCTAAAATATCTGTAGGAATTAATTTACGACGAGCAATATCCTTAGATACTTCACCAGCAATTAAATCACGTTGTGTAGATACAATTGCAGCATCCTTATTAGAGTTTTCATCGAGAACGCTAACATTACTACGATCTAATAAACCAATTACATCATCATCTGTAGTATTTTGACGACGTTTAAAAGCTTGAACAGCTTTGTAACCTTCATAGGCACGTGCCGTTGCAGGGTTATGATACTCAATCAACTTGTAGTACACTTGATCTTCAATAGCATAAATTGTCATGTCCTTTTGGAGCTTTGTAGCATATTCTTCTATTTCATCAGCAATACGCTGTGCCAACCCCTCTTCGTACAACCCTGTACTGCTATGCTCGGCTTTTTCTATAGCCAAAGCAATTTTGTTTTTGTCGAAAGGTACCTTTGTACCATCCCGTTTAATGACCTGCAACATATTGGCAACCTCCCCATTTTGTTACCGCTGAAATATATGTTATGACAAAGAAAAAAGTATGGTATACCATACTTTTATAAATTTATATGTAAAAACGTAAAGAATTATTAGTAAACTCTCTATTTTTACTGCTAACTCAGTATACTATATATGGTGGTTGTTTTCAAGAACAAATACTATATAAAGTAAAAATAGGCTCTTTCAGCCATGCTAATATAGCATGAATAAAAGAACCTATTTAAATTATAATGTAAACCCAAATAGACGAGTCAAGAAGTTAGATTTTTGACCTACCCAACTAGAAGGAACAGTAGGATAGAATGTGCGATCAGCTAAAAGATCGCGCTCATTGAGATGAATATTTGGCAACAAATCTTTTTTGTATGTACTGTCTAATTTAGAAATAGCTTCTACATACCCTTGATGCGCTTGTACATCACTTTCATTACAATAACCAGTGCCAAAGAAGTGAATTAATCCATTACGATATAATTCGATCGCTCTATGATAATTAGCATTACTATGATTAAAGGATGCCATGTTACATTGAATTAAAATCCCTTTATCTACCCATTCCAATAACTGTTCTGGTTTTGTAAATAATTGGCGATGCGTTTCTACTTCACTAATGATAGGAACAATGCCCATATCTAGTAAGCTTAGCAACCATGCATTAATATGGTGAACCTTACTATTTTCCGGTAATGCTACTAACATAAAATGGCTATTACCCAACAAATACTGATTGCGATGAGCAACGATATATTCAACCATTTCATCACAAAGTAAAACGCGAGCACCACTGTGAATAGTAACATCTACTTGTTGCTCACCTACTGCAAGTTTTACATCATTCAATGTTGTTTCCATTTCATCCCAAGTATTCATATCCATAGATACTGTCACATCAGGAGTACTGAAAATATCTGTAATTCCTTGTTCAGCCAAAGATTTTATCATTTTTACTGATTCTGCCATTGTTTGTGGCCCTTGAGGCCCTAACACAGCTGGCAAAATGCAACCATGTAAGTCAACCACGCGATTCATATTCTTTCCCTTCTACTTACGATATCCCCTTACAGATATCGTTCTCTTTATAAATTTCATGTTGTTCTCATTTATTTTTCATTTTCTATTCATGATTATATCAAGGGAAAAGTAGCTTGTATAGTGATTTTTATATAAAAATAGATAAATTATAATGTGTTTATTTAATATATTATTTATATTTTCATATTATCTTCATTAAAAATACCTCATAATCGCTAAGATTATGAGGTATTTTTCACTCATCTGTATATTATTAACAATTTAATTTTTAAATGTGCTTCTCTTATACCTGATATAATAGACTAATTTTACCACTAAAATACCAATAAAAATACCTACTGTATCGATCAAAATATCAGAGAACTGAGAGCTACGGCCTGGTGAAAATCTTTGTATAAATTCATCAAGACTAGCTATCAACATTCCTAAACCTATAGTCTTAATTACGGTACCATATGTAATATATCGACGTAGAATCGTATATAAAAGACTACCAAGGATTGTAAACTCTGTGAGATGAGCTAATTTTCGAACAATCCTATTCAAGGTCCATATATTTCCATGAAAACCTAATTTATTTGCTAAAGGAGTCAAAGTCTCTGCAAAAAGCAAACTAAATCCATCTGATGATCCACCATTCTGCATCGAATTATCCCATATAAAAAATACTATTAGCCCTAACAGGATATATAGTATCCAACGTTTCATACTACTCTCCTAAACGCCACAATACGTATACTCACATTAATCGCGGTCAAAAATGTCTCTTGTGTAAACTTTATCCTTCACATCTTCTAAACTCTTATCCCAACGGTTAGCTACTATGACATCACTAACACGTTTAAAGTCTTCAAAGTTACGAATCACAGGGGAATTAAAGAAGTCTTCTGCATCAAGAGTCGGTTCATAAACAACTACTGCAATCCCCTTCGCTTTAATTCGTTTCATTACACCTTGAATTGCAGATGCTCTAAAGTTATCAGAGTTCATTTTCATAGTCAAGCGATAGATACCAACAATTTTTGGGTTCTTTCCTATAATAACATCTGCTACATGGTCTTTACGAGTTCTGTTAGCATCTACAATAGCAGAAATTAGATTTTGTGGAACATCATTATAGTTAGCTAATAATTGCTTAGTATCTTTTGGTAAGCAATAACCGCCATAACCAAAGGATGGATTATTATAGAAGTCGCCTATACGAGGATCTAAACAAACACCATTAATAATCTGGCTTGTACTAAGACCACGAACTTCGGCATAAGAATCTAACTCATTAAAGTAAGCAACGCGCAATGCTAAATACGTATTAGCAAATAATTTAATAGCTTCTGCTTCCGTAGAATCCGTATATAATTGAGGCACATTTTCTTTGATGGCACCATCAGCTAATAGTTGACCAAAACAACGAGCTCTTTTAGAGTCTTCTCCTACCACAATACGAGAAGGATGTAAATTATCATATAAAGCTTTACCTTCACGTAAGAACTCTGGAGAGAAAATCAAGTTCTCTGTGTTAAATTCTTTACGCATTTGAGCTGTGTATCCAACTGGTACTGTTGACTTGATAACCATAACAGCATCTGGATTAATATCTAATACTGTTTTGATAACTTGCTCTACAGAAGATGTGTCAAAGAAATTCTTTTGAGGATCATAATTAGTAGGGGTTGAAATAATAACATAATCAGCATCTTTAAAGGCTTCCACAGGATCTAGTGTAGCTTTAAAGTTTAATTTCTTAGTAGCTAAATACTCTTGCAATTCTGCATCTACAATAGGTGACTCTTTTCGATTTAGCATCTCTACCTTTTCAGGGATAATATCGAGGGCTACTACTTCATTATGTTGTGCTAATAAAACACCATTTGAAAGGCCTACATAGCCGGTCCCAGCAATTGCAATCTTCATTTATTTGCCCTCCGTCATATAAAACTCTTTATACCATATAGCAAATTTCCGTAACCCTTCGCGTAAAGATGTATTCGGTTTGAAGCCAAAATCTTCTTCTAGAGCACTTGTATCTGCATAAGTGACAGGTACATCACCGAGTTGCATAGCTACTAATTCTTTATGGTTTTCAAAATTGTAATCTTCTGGTAATACACCAGCAGAAACCAATTCCTCTGAAAGAATACGTACAAAATCGAGGAGATTTTCAGGATGACTATTACCAATGTTATAAATAGCATACGGTGGTACTGGCAATCCATCAGCACCATTACGACGCTCTGGTGCTGCACACATAACCTTGGATACGCCTTCTACAATATCATCGATATAGGTAAAGTCACGTTTACAATTACCATAGTTAAAGATTTTTATGGTCCCGCCACTACGCAATGTATTAGTAAAACCAAAGTATGCCATATCAGGACGCCCTGCAGGACCATATACAGTGAAGAAACGAAGTCCTGTACTAGGAATGTTATATAACTTGGCATAAGAATAAGCCAATAATTCATTTGATTTTTTTGTAGCCGCATAAAGAGATACAGGATTATCTACTTTATGATCTGTAGAGTATGGAATTTGTTTGTTCGCTCCATATACAGAAGACGATGATGCATAAACTAAATGCTCTACTCCACTTCCACCGTTATCATAAGAATGACGACAAGCCTCTAATATATTGTAAAAACCAATAATATTAGACTCAATATAAGCATCAGGATTCGTAATAGAATAACGCACACCAGCTTGTGCTGCTAAATTAACAACAACACGTGGTTTATAAGTAGAGAAAATTTCTTCAATAAAGGCCTTATCTGCAATATTCCCTTTTATAAATATCCACGTATTTTTATTATCTTTGCTCATCTCATCAATTTGTTGCAATCGATAATCTTTTAAAGCCACGTCATAGTAATCATTAACAGAATCTATGCCGATAATTTGAGTTCCTTCTGCTTCAGATAACAGGGACATAACAAGATTAGCCCCTACAAATCCAGCGGCTCCCGTTACTAGGATCACCGTGTTGTTTAAGTCTACATTTTTTGAAAGCATATGTACTCCTTTCATAGTTCTGTTAATTATGAGCGTCTTACTTTACTTAATACTTTATCAACGCCAGAAGTGATAATAGTGCGCTCAGATGGTATGAGATATAAGATAACCACATACAATACAACGCATAAAATCATACAAGCTATAGTCCACCATACCGCATCATATAAATGTAAAATACTATATGCAAGAGTACCAACAATAGATGCCGTAATTAGATATACACCTATATTAGTAATCACCCGAAGGGCACTCATATGTATAAATAATGCTAAGAAAATCATGGCAACCATTAACATTTCCATGCGTACTATTGAACGAGCATAGACAAATGTACTAAAGTCATACTGAATACAAATATAAATTACCGGTATTAATACAACTAAATGTAATATTTGAGTCCAGAATGATAAATTAGGAACTCCTTTTGCACGGAATACTTCAGAGATCAAATTCGCTGTTACTGTCATAATAGCGGAACTCAAGGCCCAAGATCCCAATACAATACCTGCTAACTTCCATTGTGGTCCCAATAAGAGATCAACAACAAAGTCTTGGAATACAAACAAGCCTATCCCTATAGGTACTAAAAAAAGAGCCATATAGCGTTGGAAGGTAAAGAATGTATTGGAAAATGCCTGTTCATCCTGTTGAACTCGACTTAAAGCGGCAAATAATACAGGCGCTAAAGATGAAGTAGCCATAGCCATGACAGTTGTAACAATAGCCATAGGCATTTTGTATATCCCTAAATAATAGGCATCCAAAAAGCGACTAATAATGAAGGTATCCACCCATGCGGTAAGCCAAATAGAAAATGCTTCAGCCAATGACCATGCACTATAACTAAACATATTCATAAAGACTCGAGAACTAAAGTAGAGATGGATTTGATTTTTCCTACTCTTCAATAAGGCCAAAGCCGTAAATAACTGAGCCCCTAACATACCAGCGATTAAAGACCAATAGTCATATCCCATGAGCGCCATAGGTATGGATATCAATATAGGAGTCAGAATTGTGATGAGCCGAATGTTAAGTAGAAACTTAAAGTTAAAATCCCGTCTATACAAGGCCATTTGTACACTACTGAAAGCAGAGAGCGGAATCATGGCCCCCATTATGGCCAATGGTATGCCTAAGCCATCATTTCCAACTAATACGGCCAATTCATCACGACCGACTATAATAGCCCCCCACAAGAGTAAAGAAAGAACTAAGTTGGCAATAAAAGCTACATCTGTAGCCTCCTGTTTTTCTTTATCACTTTCAAACTCATGCTGCACAAGAAACTTTTGGAATCCCGCATCAGCCAGCATTTCTGCAAAGGATATAACCATCATAATCGTTGCCAATATACCAAACGCCGTAGGCGCTAGCATATGGGCCAATATTATATTTGTTAGTGGTGTAATAAGCTTTGCTAAAACCTCTGTTATAACAGACCATTTAGCAGCAGCTACTATTTTTGTATCCATTATTTTTTATTGATATTCTTAATGCCCCGCAAGAATAATTCATGGTGAGCTTCACATTCCAAGTAATTTTGAATTGCCAAATAACTTGTTTTTCCTAAAATGAGTTGCATTAATTTTCGTCCAAATAATCCATTTATTGCACGGATAATAAAAGATCTACCTAAAAATTCACGCAAATATCGCTTTACATGAGTATCAGCAAAATCCTTATATGCTTGAGCTACAAAATGAGCATCTCTAATGTTTTCACTTCGCTTTTTATATTCCGTCAATGTTTCAATAGCTTCTGATTCAGTAGCCAAACGAGTTCCTTTTTCAGTACTACGAATTGGCACTTCAGAGACAATAAAGCTATCTTTTGATGCCTCTACACTGATTAATAAGGAATCTTTTACAAACTCCTTATGATGTATATAGGATTCGGAGTTAAAGATAAAGTTACCTTGGCCATAAATAATAGTCCCCTTACCATAGTCCTCACGAGAACCTATACAATGACTATGTTGGCAAATTACAAGGTCTGCCCCTTTATCAACAAATTTTCTACAATATCTTTGTAACATTGGCGATGGATAGCGATAAAACTCCTTCCCACCGTGATATAGGACGATAACATAATCACAAGTTTTCTTTAAAGCTTCTACATCATCAAAGCTCTCTAATACATCAAATGGATTAGCCCCCATTGTATGACAAGAAGCAACGGTAAACTCATGTTCTGCACATAGGTAAAATCCTATACGTATACCTTCTTTTTCAAAGATAAATGGCTTTTTAGCTGCTTTTACATTAGCACCAGCACCTGCATTTTTAATATCATGCTTTTTTAATAACTCCAGTGTAGTAGTTAATCCTTCTACACCATGATCTAAGGAGTGATTA